>NZ_JBAVZJ010000549.1:0-3889 GCF_049588695.1 Robiginitalea sp. | reverse complement strand
CGAGAGGGTTTGGTACATGACGTTTTCTATAGACTTCAGGATCAGTTCTATGGCGATAAGCAGCAACAGGACCAGTAGCAAAAAGTACAAAGTCATCGGATAGGCGATAAACGCCGGCTGATCCCCGGAGTCGATGAAGTACTCCATCAGGAGGAAGATGGTGAAAAACAGCACGGGTACCCGTACCCAGGCAGGTGTCGAATTTCTCATTGGTCAAATGGTTTTTGGTGTTGGTCGTCTAGTGGCATTTCTTCCATTTCTTTGATCCGTTCTTTGGAGGTGGTAAAAACCCACCAGAAAAGCAGGGTAAAAAAAACGAAGAATATCAGGAGTGAGATCATCGGATAGGTCGCAATCCCTTCGATGCTTTCCATATGTTGTTTTACAATTTTCATCATGGCTTAGCGATTTTCAGAGGCGACCTCCGTGTTTTGTTTAATTTTGATATCGGTACCCAAACGCTGTAAATAGGCAATCATAGCGACGATTTCCCGGTCTTTCATTTCAATGAATTCCTCACCGTTTTGCTGGGCATAGGTTTTTTCCTCCTCGTAGCTTCTCACAAACTCCGGATCGGCATAGAGGTTTTTCTCGATCTGTGCCGCCTGGGTATCCATGGAGGCTTCGGCCCCGGAGATGTCTTCATCTGAATACGGTACCCCAAGGGTGACCATGACCCGCATTTTGTCAGCAGCGCCGCTGCGGTCGTGTTTGTTGCGGATCAACCATTTATAGGACGGCATGATGGATCCCGAAGAGGTGCTTTGTGGATCGTAAAAATGATTCAGGTGCCAGTTGTCCGAATATTTTCCACCCACCCGCAACAAATCCGGGCCGGTGCGTTTACTACCCCACAAGAAGGGGTGGTCGTATACAAATTCCCCCGCTTTGGCGTATTCCCCGTACCGTTCCACTTCGCTTCGGAAGGGGCGTACCATCTGGGAGTGACACCCGACGCAACCTTCCCGAATGTACAGGTCTCGTCCTTCGAGTTCCAGTGGCGTGTAAGGCGTTACACTGGTTATTGTCGGGATATTCGATTTCACCAAAAGGGTGGGGATGATTTGAATAACTCCTCCGATCAGAATGGCAACGGTGGCGAGCAAGGTCAACTGGATGGGTCGGCGCTCCAGCCACGTATGATACTTTTCTCCGGCCCTTCTCCGGCCACCGATACGGGACAGGGCCGGGGCTTCCGCCAGTTCATCTTCCAGCTTGCTGCCCGAACGAACGGTTGCAATAATATTGTAGAGCATTACCACCATCCCTACCAGGTACATGGAGCCGCCTATGGCCCGCATCCAGTACATGGGCATAATTTCATTCACGGTTTCGAGGAAGTTTCCGTAAACCAGGGTGCCATCCGGATTGAATTCTTTCCACATCAGGGCCTGGGTGAACCCGGCGACATACATCGGAAGGGCGTAGAGGATGATCCCCAGCGTACCGATCCAGAAGTGGAAGTTCGCCATACCCGTAGAGTGCAGCCGTGTTTTAAACATCCGGGGGACCAACCAGTAGATCATCCCGAAGGTCAGGAACCCGTTCCACGCCAGTGCCCCTACGTGCACGTGGGCGATAATCCAGTCGCTGAAGTGGGCAATAGCATTAATGTTTTTAAGTGAAAGCATCGGGCCTTCGAACGTGGCCATTCCATAACCTGTAATGGCGACCACCATAAATTTGAGTACGGGGCTCGTCCGTACTTTATCCCAGGCACCGCGCAAGGTGAGCAAGCCGTTGATCATCCCACCCCAGGAGGGGGCGATAAGCATTACGGAAAAGGCCACCCCGAGGTTTTGAGCCCAGTCCGGCAGGGATGAATACAGTAAGTGGTGGGGTCCGGCCCAGATATAGATAAAAATGAGCGACCAGAAGTGGACGATAGAGAGCCGGTAGGAGTAAATGGGGCGGTTCGCAGCCTTGGGAACGAAATAATACATCAGCCCCAAAAATGGCGTTGTCAGGAAGAAAGCCACAGCGTTGTGGCCGTACCACCACTGTACCAGGGCATCCTGTACACCCGCGTAGACCGAATAACTCTTCATGGCGCTTACCGGGAGGGCCAGGCTGTTAAATATATGCAGCACGGCAACTGTAACAATGGTGGCCAGATAGAACCAGATAGCCACATAGAGGTGGCGCTGTCGGCGTTTGAGCATAGTGCCGATAAAGTTCCAGCCAAATACGACCCAGACCGCCGCAATGGCGAGGTCGATGGGCCACTCCAGTTCTGCGTATTCCTTGGAAGTGGAATACCCCAGGGGGAGCGTAACGGCGGCAGCCACAATAATGGCCTGCCAGCCCCAGAAATTAAAGTTACTCATCCAATCGCTGAACATTCGCGCTTTGAGCAGCCGCTGGGTGGAATAGTAAACCCCGGCAAACATGGCATTTCCGACAAAAGCGAAGATGACGGCATTGGTGTGTAACGGGCGAAGCCGCCCAAAACTCAGCCATGAAATCCCATCCGTGAGGTTCGGAAAGATAAACATGAACGCCAGTAGCAGGCCTACCAGCATTCCGACAACACCCCAAAGCAGGGTGGCATACAGAAATTTCTGTACGATTTTATTGTCATAGTGAAATTGCTGAATTTCCATAGATCAATTTTTAATTTGGATTATCGAGTTGGTTGAAATTAGATACATCGGAGTCCTTCTCTACGAGCTCATCTTCAAAAAGCATGCGTACAGAAGGGGTGTAGGAATCGTCATATTGACCTTTCCTGACAGAAATAATAAAGGCTACAAAGAAGATTATGGCCACCAAAACACTGATAGCCAGCAACATATAAATAACGCTCATACCCAGGCGGAATTTGAGTGTAAAACTAGACTCCTTGTAAAGTTAAAAATATGATAAATATCAGTGTTCAAAAGTTATTCAATTTTTCTGCCTATCCAATTCGTGGCTGCCGTGGTAAAGGCAACAATGCTGATGGAACTCAGGGGCATCAGGATGGCGGCAATGACCGGTTCGAGTTGTCCGGTTACCGCAAAATACAGGCCTACCAAATTGTACAGGAGGGAAAACGCAAAACTCATATAGATGACCTTCATCGCCTTTTTGGTAATGTTCAGGAATACCCCGAGGTTGGCGAATTGACGGCTGTCCAGTATGGCATCGCACGCCGGGGTAAAAAGGTTGGCATCTTCACTGATGGCAATCCCCACCTTGCTCTGGGCAAGCGCCCCTGCATCGTTAAGGCCATCACCAACCATGAGCACCTCTTTCCCTTCCCGCTGGAGCTCCCGGACAAATTGTAATTTTTCCCTGGGCTTCTGGTTAAAATA
The DNA here is from genome assembly GCF_049588695.1 of Robiginitalea sp. Classification (GTDB taxonomy): domain Bacteria; phylum Bacteroidota; class Bacteroidia; order Flavobacteriales; family Flavobacteriaceae; genus Robiginitalea. The sequence continues at coordinate 593 of NZ_JBAVZJ010000549.1, read as the reverse complement.
CATAGGCGTCAGCGGGGGTAGCAACTCTTGCAGATAGGTTTTTTCAGATTCGTTATCCCCTGAAAGTACGGCCAGGGAATAGTCATGACTCAGTTCTTCAAAGAGCGCACCTGCACCTTCCCTGTAGCTGTTGCGTATAATAAAATGGCCTTTGTAATGGTCATTCGTGCTGATATGCACTTCGGACCCGCCCGGCTGGGAAGGGGGTGCCCCGGTGACGAAGTCACTGGAACCCACCCGGATGTGGGCGTCGTCCAGACGTCCTTCCAGGCCTTCTCCCAGGTGCTCTTCAAAATTGTCTAACGGGATAATATTGTAGGGCTCCAGTTGTTTGTACAGGGTTTGACTCAAAGGGTGCCCGGAGGCCCGGAGGGTGTTTTTAAGCAGGATGGCCTCGGCCTCAGTAAGTTCAATCCCAGTGTAATCAATGCTGTTTTTCCGGGTAGTGGTGAGGGTCCCGGTTTTGTCGAAAATGGCCGTGTCTACCAAAGCCATGCGTTCCAGGCTTTCCGTATCCTTGACGTAAAACCCTTTTTTTCCAAAAATGCGCAAGAGGTTCCCCAGGGTAAAGGGGGCCGCCAGGGCAATAGCAC
>NZ_JBAVZJ010000548.1:0-2919 GCF_049588695.1 Robiginitalea sp. | reverse complement strand
AGTTGGGTTGAATGAAGCCCTACAAAAATACGGTTTCAGTGGAAACAATCCCATCCATACAGAAGGTCTTTACATTATAGGGTAATAAGATTTCCTGATACCTCCGGGTTTTTTGTCCGCAATGCAGATGCGCAATAATTTCCTTAATTTCAGCCGTAAAACCTGTTGCATGGATTCATTGATTCCAAATTCAGAACACCGGTCGCTCATTTTACTCAGCCTTACCCTCTTACTATTGATAGGGGCTTATCTGGGCATTGGAGCGGCACTTCGTTATTTTGGAAAAAACCCCCGGTATCTCCTGCCCTCAGAAACAGTTAAAAGAGTAGCGTGGCCCCTGATTTTTATTTTGTTATCACTGCTGATCCGCGTACCGGCACTACGGACGCTCCTGGGCCTTGAAGATTACCTGGAAGCCTTTAAGCAAGCGAGTACGCTTATATTCATTTTTGGGTTTACCTGGCTGATTATTACACTGCTTAATGTGGTAAAGCGACTCCTTCTGGTTCGATATGACAAGGACGTATCAGATAACCTGAAGGCCCGAAAATTTTACACCCAGTTCACCATCCTGGAGCGCATTTCAATTTTCCTTGTAGTGCTCCTGGGGATAGGGGCTGCACTCATGAGTTTTGAGGGTATTCGCGAGATTGGGGTCAGTCTTTTTGCATCTGCCGGGGTTGCAGGGATCATTATTGGATTCTCGGCCCAGAAACTCATAGCTACAATAATTGCGGGAATCCAAATTGCCCTGACCCAACCTATCCGCCTGGATGATGTAGTTATCGTTGAGGGTGAATGGGGCCGGATTGAAGAAATCACCCTTACCTATGTTATTGTAAGGATCTGGGATAAGCGGTGCCTGGTGCTTCCCACAACTTATTTTATAGAAAATCCCTTTCAAAACTGGACCCGTACAAGTGCAGATCTTCTGGGCACCGTATTTCTTTACACAGATTATAATGTGCCTTTTAAGGCCGTGCGAGAGGCCTTAGAAAGGATCGTTAAGGCTTCCGATGACTGGAATGGGGAAGTAGCCAATATTCAGGTGACGGATTCCAGGGCCGGACATGTTGAAATTCGGGCCACGGTAAGTGCGGATGATTCGGGCAAGGCCTGGAACCTGAGGGTCCTGGTTCGAGAAAAACTCATAGAATTTCTACAGGAGAACTACCCGGAAAGTATTGCACATTCAAGGCTTTTGCTTCGGGAAACAGACGTAGATTTTAAAACAAATCACGACCGCACTTAACAAAGGAACTAAAATGCTTCTAAGAATCTATTGCGTATGCTAAGGATCTGTGCCCTTTTTTTATGCTTTTTGGGCTTTGGATATGTCCAGGCCCAGTCGGAGCGTGTCCTTTTTTTACCGGAAGACCAGGTCATTTTTAACCGCCTGATTCAAACCGGAGCGGACGTGGAATCAGGACAGATAGGAGAATTGATTGTAGCCACAGGTCATAAATTGCTCAATACACCCTACGTGGCAGGCACCCTGGAGGCCCATACCCCTGAAATCCTCATTGTAAACCTCCGGGGCCTGGATTGCACAACATTCGTTGAAAACGTCCTGGTGGTGAGCGGAATGCGGCAAGACGGGCAAAAGGAATGGGACACCTATCTCCGGCAACTTGAGCGGTTGAGGTATCGGGATGGAATCCGGGATGGATATCCCTCCCGCCTGCACTATTTTACAGATTGGATCCGGGACAATGCCAAAAAAGGGCTGGTTGAAGATATTACTCAAAGCCTTGGGGGACTGCCTCTTGAGAAACGCATAGATTTTATGGGGACACATCCGGACTTGTATCCTGCCCTCTCTTCGGAAGCGTACTTGAAAGCCGTTCAAAAAGTGGAAGAAGAACTTTCAGACCGGGTTACTTATATTCTGCCGAAGGAAGATGTTTCCAAAGTGGAAAACCAGATTGAGAATGGAGATATAATTGCTCTTGCCACGTCGATTGAGGGCCTTGATGTTACCCATACGGGATTCGCATACAGAAAGAAAAATGGACGTCTTCATCTGCTTCACGCATCCACCCGGGGAAGTGTTGAGATATCTAAAGCCCCCCTTGCGGAATACCTTCAGGGGATGAAGGGAAATACGGGAATTATAGTCGTTCGTCCCATGCAACCCAAAGACTAAAAGACTCTGAAGCGATTGGATATGGAATGGATTATATCCTTTTTCACCGGTACAGACCCCTGGATTCTGTTCGTGCTATTTTTGCTCGGGGTTGTGGGGTTTATATTCTCTACTCTTGCAGGAGGTGGGGGTGCCCTCGTTTTACTTCCAATGGTCAATAGTATGCTTGGGTCTCAATACACGGCTCCTGTTCTTAATTTGGGGAACCTCATCGGGCGTCCTTCCCGACTGTTATTATACTGGAAACATATTCATTGGCGTATATGTGCGTTTTATGTGGTACCCGCCTTTTTCGGAGCCTGGGCAGGGGCCTGGATGTTTGGCCAATTAAAGATTGAATTCCTTCAATTACTGATCGGAGGATTTTTGGTAAGCACGCTGTTTCAATATAGAATAGGCAAGCGCGCTCGCTCCTTTTACATGCCCGAAGCCGGATTTGCCCCGTTGGGTTTTATGATTTCGTTTTTGGGAACATTGGTCGGGGCTATGGGTCCTGTGCTCAACCCGTTTTACCTGAATGCCGGGTTGGAAAAAGAGGAACTCATAGGTACCAAAACCGCAAACTCCTTTTTTATGGGGCTTGTACAACTTAGCGGGTATAGCTTTTTTGGGCTTTTGGAAGGCGTTTACTGGGGTTATGGAATCGCTTTGGGCACAGGAGCCATCCTGGGAAATATTATCGGCAAACAAATCCTGAGTCGCCTAACCATCAGTGGCTTTCGAATTTTACTACTGCTCTTTATGGTTCTCTCCGGCGGAATGTTAATATACAC
>NZ_JBAVZJ010000547.1:0-5644 GCF_049588695.1 Robiginitalea sp. | reverse complement strand
GTTTACGGTAATTTTAGGCGAAATGGAGATGATTGGTGTTTAGAGAACATTGGCGTCATAGAAATAGACTGATATTTACTCCAAGCTGACATAAAAGCTATTGCAAATACGAATGTCATAAATATCTTTAATGTTCGGTTTAATATTACTCGGCCGCATCATCCATAAATTATCGTACCTTTTAATATTCAAAATACCAACCGGCCATTTCCATGGATGCACAGACCAATGCACCTAAAAAATTTGGAACCTTCGGGGGGGTCTTCACCCCCACCCTGCTTACCATCCTGGGGGTCATCATGTACCTGCGCCTGGGTTGGGTTGTCGGAAATGCAGGACTGCTGGGTGCCTGGTTGATTATCTTTATTTCTTTTTTTATCACCTTGTGCACAGCCCTCTCTATGTCTGCCATCACAACCAATATTCGGATTGGTGCCGGGGGTGCCTATGCTATTGTCTCCCAGGCCCTTGGCTTAGAAGTTGGCGGTAGTCTGGGTATTCCCAGGTATATCTCCCAGGGTTTGGCCGTGACCATGTATATCTTCGGTTTCCGGGAAGGATGGCTTGGTATTTTTCCAGACCACAATGCCTTTTTGGTGGATGTTATTGTTTTTGGCCTGCTGATCACCATTGCGTACATCAGTGCAAACCTGGCGATTAAAACCCAGTTTATAATTATGGGCATTATTGTGCTCTCCCTGATATCAATAGTTATTGCAGCCTACCAGGGATCGATGACCATCCCAACAAGTGATGCACTGAGTTGGGGTTCCTTCCGGGGTTCTCCGGAAAATGACTTTGGAGGCAGTAGTTTTTGGATCGTATTTGCGGTGTTCTTTCCTGCGGCTACGGGCATTATGGCCGGCGCCAACATGTCAGGTGAACTGAAAGAACCCAAGCGCAGTATTCCCATCGGCACCCTTTGGGCCATTGGGGTCAGTTTTGTCATCTATATGGCCCTGGCTTTTTGGATCTCCAGAAGCGCCTCAGAGACTGAATTGGTCGCCAATTATTACATTATGGTCGACAAAGCCTATTTCGGGCCTTTGATCATCGCAGGAATCCTGGGAGCCACCTTCTCCTCTGCCCTGGCCTCTATTGTCGGCTCTTCACGTATCCTTTTCGCCATGGGGGAACACCGTGTCCTCCCCTTCTCCGAATTCCTCTCCGGAACAAGTGCCAATGGACAGCCCAGAAACGCCATGTTGGTTACGGGTATCCTTATTTTCGCCACCCTGCTACTGCGCAATTTAAACGCCGTAGCCCCGCTGGTTACCCTCTTTTTCCTAATTACCTATGCCATGATCAATATCGTGGTGATCATCGAACAAAACCTGGGACTGATCAGTTACCGGCCTGTATTTAAAATACACCGGTGGGTCCCCTGGTTTGGCTTAATCTCTTCGATCTTTGCCATGTTTATCATTAATCCTACCATTAGCCTGGTCTCGATAATGATTGTCCTGATGGTCTACTGGTATTTGTCACGTCAGAATCTGGAAACCCCCTTTGAAGATGTAAGGTCTGGGCTTTTTGTCTCCTTCGCGGAATGGGCGGCCAAACACACCTGGGGCATGAAAAAAATGCAGCAACGCGCCTGGAAAGCTAATTTAATGGTACCTGTCCGGGATCTGAACGGACTCAAAGGCACCTTTGAGTTTTTAAGGAACATCGCCCGGCCCAAGGGCTCTATCAAGCTTTTGGGGATTGAAGCGTTTTCAGAAACCAGTTCGTTGGCAGTCGAATTAGAAGCCATTTCCGAATCTTTTCGAAATAAAGGGGTCTTTTCATCTACTGCCATCATCCATACCGATGAATTTGCCAAGGGTATCAATTACGGGAGCCAGGCGCTTCAGGGGGCTTTTTTTAAACCCAACATCGTCTTTTTAAATCTGCAGGATCACGATGACTACGAAACAGAGCTAAGACCCGTCATCAAAGAGTCCATACGTCTGGAAATTGGGGTGCTTTTGTACTACTTGCATCCCATTGCCCTTTTGGGCCAGCGCAACATCATCAATGTTTGGGTCAGTGATCGCAAGACCAAATGGGATTTGGGATGGGATATCGGGAACCTGGATCTCTCAATCCTGGTAGCCTATAAACTCAAAATGAATTGGGGGGCTCGGATTCGCCTGATTACGGTAATAAATAATCCTGAGGAAGTTGAAAAAGCCCAGGATTTCCTGGATTTACTGACTAATCTGGCAAGATTGCCGGAAACCCTTACCGAAGTTATAGTGGGAGATTTCAATACCGTGATTACCCAGGCTCCTTCTGCAGACCTGAATATTTTTGGAATGGATGATGACCTCAAGTTCAATTTCGTCAGGGAAATGTCTGCCAAAACAAAGAGTACCTGCCTATTTGTGAAGGATTCCGGGCACGAAAGCATTCTGGCGTAAACAACACCCCATAAAGTATAGTGGGCCGTATGGCAATCCGAAAAACTCTGGGAAAACTTATTCGACCACCGTGACATTCACGGCATTCATGCCCTTCATGCCCTTGCGTAGTTCAAAAGTCACTTTGTCGTTTTCGGCAATCTCATCTACCAGACCACTGACATGACAAAAGTGTTTTTCCTGTGTTACCGTATCGATAATAAAGCCAAAACCTTTGGAGTAATCAAAGAAGGACACTTTTCCTTTGCGGATCGGGTCAAACGGATCCTCGTCGGTTTCCTCTTTTTTGGGAATTCCAAGGTAGATGCTTTCGGCATCGACCTTAACACGTTCAGACGGATCCTGTGGCGTATCGGTTAAGTTCCCGTCCTGGTCCACATAGGCAAAAGGGATCCCTCCCCCGCTTTCTTTAGCTTCAGCCCGCCTGGCTTCTTTTTTCTTTTGTTTTTCTTCTCGTTTTTTTAAACGCTTTTTTTCCTTCTCGCGCTTACTGAAGGTTTGTTGTGATTTAGCCATAAATATGTTTGAGCTGTAAAAGTTAGGATTTTATAGGCAACTAATGAAGGAATTTCAATAAAAAAGCCCATCCAATGGACGGGCTTTTAAGAACTTTAAAATATAATGTCTTAGATGACCCTTACATTCAAGGCATTCAACCCTTTTCGGCCTTCTTCTAAATCGAATTCAACCTGGTCACCTTCACGAATTTCGTCAATTAAACCGGTAACGTGTACAAAATGATCCTTTTCAACACCTTCTTCAGTGATAAAACCAAATCCTTTGGCGTTGTTGAAGAACTTAACTGTTCCTTTACTCATAATTACTCTACTTTAAAAATTAATTTGAGCTGCAAAGATCGTACTAATAATTTAATAATCAGTTTTTTATTTGATTTATTTAACATAACACTCCATTCCGCCCTTATTTTCAGGGGTGTAGTTCTAAGTTAAACAAAGTGATATGGAAATTCAGGGTGGTCAATAGGACAAAAAAACACCACATCGCCAGACTTCAGTTAGCATTTAGAATAGCCGGCAGGTATGGACAGCAAAATATTTAGACCATATATGGATCAGTATCGCACGTCCAGGGTGTACCCCAGCCCCAAACCCCGGAGCACTTTTTTCATTTCAACCTCCTTGCTAACCCTTTCGTAGGTCCCGCCTGTAAGTACACCCACAGAAACAGCCAAAGCCTCCGTCGGTTTAACTTTTGCGTCTGCATCAATCCATTCCAGGGTCACCAGCACATCTTCCGTTAGTACGATGCCATAGGGTCTTAAGTCCATATGGATCCGCCCGGTCTGCTGCGACGCCACAGGGATGATGATATTTTCTTTTAATATGTTTCCGGTGGGTTTCCCGCCTTCAAGCCGATAGATATTGAGTCGAAAAATAACTTCTCCGCTAAACCGGTTATGGTAAACGTGAAAACTAAAATTATCCACCAAGAGGGGTTGCCGACCGACATTCATACGAATCCCCATCTCTTTCCCCATTTGGTCGTAATGAAAAAGGTGACCGATAAAGTTCGATTCCGTTTTATTTCCAAGGGTTTTCCGCTTCCACTCCCTGGCCGTCAACACCACTTCATCGAGTTCTGAAACGGCTTCCTTAAGGCGGATGGTAGCCCCGGTGCCCGGTTCGAGCAATGCCTTAACCGGAATGACTTTACTTTCATACCCTATCATCGAGATCCGAAGCGTATCGGTGAGATGGGATTCTGCCACGTCCAATTGAAAGATCCCTTCCCGATCGCTTACGGCCCCAAGCTCCTTGCCCATAACACCGATATTGACATAGGATAAACCTACTCCGGTCTTCGCATCTGCGATCTTTCCCGAGGCCTGGTAAGTTGCAATTTCCTCCTTCGCATACTCCAGGGGCTCCAGGGTAACCGATTCCTGTTGAAGTAATTTTTGATACCAGGCCTCAAAAACAGTCTGGTCTTGTAAATGCTCGCTGAAAAATTTGAGGGTTGTGGTTTGGATGTCCTCGTAGAGCGCCACTTCCTGCGCATTGGTTTGCAGGGCCCAGGCAATACTTCCAAAGTCTGCATGCCGGCTTTCCAGAAACCTTAAGTACCAGGCCGGGCTATTGATTTTCTTGTAATAACAGTACTCATCCGTAGGGGTAAATTCAGCCAGGCGATCCCCGGCCTCTATATGCAGGAAGGCGGCCTGCGTCTTTTCGGGGTGTAAAATCCCGGCCGCATAGATTTTCGACAGATATGTATCATCTTCTTCAGTATCCCCGTAATAGAAGGTATCTGAACCATCCAGGGATACCATGGCCTTTATCTCCGGGTGGCGATCCAGCAACATGATACCACTCATTCCCCCCCAGCTCAGGCCCAGGATACCTTTTCGGGTCCTATCTGCAGGGAAACGACTGGATTGCTCCATAAAGGAAAGGGCAAATTCGGCGTCATAGACCTGCTCCAGGGTGTTCTCCAGGCTATTGGTCATGTCTCCCGGATAGGCACCGATGGATGAGATCGACACAACGACAAACCCATTTTCTGCCAATTGTTCCAGGAGGCGGTAACTCTCCCACCCCATCCCGTTGTACCCTGCCATATAGATGATAAGCGGGAAAGAGCCCGTGGCCATGGGTACTCCTGAATAACTACTGCTGCGTTTTTTAAGGAGTCGCTTGCCGTCCATAGCCTCCAGCCCAAAACCAGCTGCATAATACAAAATGAGTTCATCCGAAAACCCCGAATAATCTGTTTCGTCCTGGTAGGCTATAGCCCGCTGTTCGTGCAGCCGGAACAAGTCTTCAAAAAGCATCGTTTCAGATACTTCACCTAATGTGGCCGGATACCAGATATCCAGATCCAGAGGTCTGTAATGCAAACGCTCCGAGGGGGATGTGCCGGGCTTATAGGTCCGGGAGGAATCCACCAGGTGAACGGTTGCGAACCCGGCGCGATACTCCTCGTTCTCCTGTGAAAAACCTGAGAAAATTGCCCCAAGCAGGAATAGAAGTACATAACTTCTAAAAGACATCGAACAAGGGGCTATTTATCATAAACTTCAGGGCTTAAGGGCAAAATCAGGCCGGTTCCAACTCTTTCACCAATTCCTGCTGTATATGTTTGGGTACCGCTTCGAAGGCATGAAATTTAGAATGAAAAGTCGCCTTTCCCTGAGTTAACGACCGCAAATTCGTAGAATAGTCGAATAACTCAGCCTCCGGAATGACACTTTTTAAGATCTGGTAATTGTCGAGGCTTTC
>NZ_JBAVZJ010000546.1:0-1992 GCF_049588695.1 Robiginitalea sp. | reverse complement strand
GAGGTGAATCTTGTTTTTCCTGAAAACAACTCACTCTGCGTGACTGGAATTCCCCAGCCCTCCGACCGGAGCGAGGTGACCTTCACCTGGCAGGCTTCCGCCAATGCGGACCAGTACGAAATACAGGTGACGTTGTTGGGGTCAGCGACCAGTGAGCGTCGCGTTACCGGGGCCCTGAGTACAGATTTTATCCTGGAGCAGGGCGCTCCCTATTCCTGGCAGGTCACAGCTATTAATGAGTCTAGTGGAGAAAAAACCGCGAGCGCGCTTTGGCAATTTTACAATGCGGGCTCCTCTGTTTCCTATCCGCCTTTTCCAGCACGCCTGATACAACCAGAGGCGGGAAGTTCCCTTTTTCCGAACAGCGAAGGAGAAGTGCTTTTGAAATGGGAGTTGGCAGATCCCGAGAACGACCAGGAGTCTGCCGAAGTATTCTTTGGTACGGCTTCAGATGCCCTGGTGTCCATTGCAACCCTCGGGCCTGAGGAAGACACCCTGGATGTTGGTGTTAGCAGCGGGCAGGTCTATTTCTGGCAGGTCCGAACGGAGGATAGGCAAGGCAATACTTCCCTGTCCAGTATTGACTCCTTCAGGGTATTGTAATCAGGTCCCGTTAAAGGTATTCATGGTGATAGCAGTCCCTGCCAACACGAAGGACCGTATGGCTGCCGCACTGCGCTTCAGGCGTTCGGGCATAGCGTCAACTTCGGTATCGCTCCATCTGCCGAGGACATAGTCCACTTGCGCTCCTTTGGAATAATCCGATCCAATCCCGAATCTGAAACGGGGATACACGGTGGTTCCGAGCACCTCCTGAATGTCTTTCAGGCCATTGTGGCCCCCGTCACTTCCTTTAGTTTTAAGCCGAAGGGTCCCGAAAGGCAGATTCAGGTCGTCAGTCACTACCAGGAGGTTTTGCAGGGGAATTTTTTCCTTTTCCAACCAGTAGCGAACCGCTTTACCGCTTCGGTTCATATAGGTTGAAGGTTTAAGGCAAAACAGGGTACGACCCTTAACCTTGATTTTTGTGACATCCCCCAGCCGGTTGGGCTCAAATGTAGCTTCCGCTTCATCCGCGAGTTGATTCAGGATCTGAAACCCGATATTATGTCGCGTACCGGCGTATTGTTCACCGATATTCCCAAGTCCCGCAATAAGAAATTTTTTCATCTGTTTATTTTTATTGTTTTTAAAAGGGCAGATGTAATTCGCCAATAACCATCTCGGCTGGTATTGAGAAGTGTTATGGCTCATTTTATAGGATCAATCGCTTCGGTTTTGCCCTCTGTGGGCGAAAACCATTTTTTTATCCAGGTTTTAAATACGTGCGGGTTTTCCTAAAATACAAAAAGCACCCTGACCCTATGGGGCAAGGTGCTTTTGAAAATGAGTAGGTAAAGACTATTGGTTAGACTCCTCTGCCGGAGCTTCTGCACCTTCAGCTTCTGCAGTAGCACCTTCTTCTCCTTCAACTCCTTCTTCCTCTTCGTCCTCAACCAATACGGCTGTACGAGCAGTTTTAACCTGGACAACTACGGTACTGTCCGGGTGAAGAATGGCAAAATCGTCGTTTTTGAGGGTTTCCACCGAGATATTATCCCCGATTTTCAGTTTTGAAATATCCACCTTGAAAACATCGGGCAGATTGTCGGGAAGGGCCCGGATAACGAGCTTGCGCTTTCTGAAAAGCAGCCGTCCCCCGTTCCGTACCCCGGGAGAATTTCCTTCCAGACGTACCGGAATCTCCAAAGTAACCGCTTTATCATCAAATAGTTGATAAAAGTCTACATGTAAAATGCGATCGGTAACCGGATGAAACTGGATGTCCTGCATTACCGCCCGGACTTTGCTGCCATCTTCCATCTTAACAATCACCGTATGGGCGTTTGACGTATACACCAGGTCCTTAAACGACAATTCATCTGCTGAAAAGTGAATAGGTACTTCCCCTCCGTATACCACGCAAGGAACCTTTCCAGCATTACGTAAGGC
>NZ_JBAVZJ010000545.1:0-5311 GCF_049588695.1 Robiginitalea sp. | reverse complement strand
GCATCCCAACTCAGTCCGGGCTCTGCGATATCTTTGAGAATGGAATCCGTTTGGAAGGCGGTCCAATCTGCCGTTACCAATAGCGCCGTTACCAAATTATTGGCGGCATGAAACCCCAGGGCCAGTTCCATGCCCTCGTCCATCAGGGTAATTATTCCCAGAAAAAGTCCGGTCCCAATATAGAAAACCATAATCCCGGGGCCCAATTTTTCAACTTCGGGATTTCCTAAATGCATTAACCCAAAAATTGCGGAGGTTACCACCAGGGGTACCCAGCGGTTCTTAAAAATAATACCCAATCCCTGCATCATATGCCCGCGGAAAAGGTATTCCTCAAAACTGGTTTGGAGGGGAATGAGCAGAATAGCGACTACCGCCAGTTTTAAAAAGGCCGGCCAGTTCAAGTTCAGGACATAGCTTTCGGGAGACGTAATATAGTCCAGCAGGGTGAGGCCTGCTGTAAGAGCGCCCCAAAGGACAAAAGCAAAGATAATCCGGTTCCAGTCGATTTTTTCCCGGGCCGTGGTCAGGGAACGGATAGACTGGGGGTGCACCAGTTTCGTCCATCCAAGCACCACAAAGAGCCCTATGGCCAGGGGCAACAACAACAAAATAAGGACGGTATTGTTACCGAGCTGGGCGATCAAATCGGCCATCATATCCTCCACACTATCCGAAGCGTTTATCGTCATAATGTAATTCCAAATCATAAAGCCGATAAACCCTACCGGTAAGACAAGGTATTTCCAAAGCCCCAGGTCTCCCCTGTACCCCTGTTCTATGTACATAATTTATAAATCTTTTGAATATCCCATGACCTCCCCGTATTGTAGTGCAGGCTACCCTTTCGGACCTGCAGGGGGCTCTTGAAATTATTTGTAAATAAACTGCCCGTTCCCAACCCCTGTGGCATGTCTACCCCCAGGGTTGAGGTCCACTGGGCAATGGCATTGAGGCCGATGTTACTCTCCAGAGCGCTGGTCACCCACCATCCGCTATTGTGTTCTTCAGCAAGTCGAATCCATTCCTCGCTGCCCGAATATCCTCCCACCAAACTGGGTTTGAGGATTATGTATTGAGGGCGGATGGTCTTCAGCAATTCCGATTTGGCTTCCGACTTTAAACATCCGATCAACTCTTCATCCAAAGCAATGGGCAGGGGTGTCCTGGCGCAGAGTTCCGCCATTTGATCTATTTGCCCGGCGCCAATAGGTTGTTCAATAGAATGCAACTCCAACTCCGAAAGCTCTTTTAACCGATCCAGGGCTGATTCAACGGGGAAAGCCCCATTGGCATCCACCCGGATTTCAAGGTCCCCCGCACTGAATTCACGACGTATTTCCTCAAGCATACCGAGTTCCTCCTGAAAATCCAAAGCCCCGATCTTTAACTTCAGGCAGGTAAAGCCTTCTTCGAGCTTTGCGGTCACCTGTTGTTGCATAAAACTGAGATCCCCCATCCAGATGAGCCCATTGATCGGCAATGGCTCCCCTTTTAAAAAGGGTGCTTCTTCATGAAGGATAAACGGATTAGAGGACGCTAAGGAGCGAATCGCCTGCTCCATACCGAATACAATACTCGGGTACGCCCCAAATGCGATCCAGGGTTCAGGCTTTCCGGATTCCAGGGCCCGGCAGGCCCGATGAAGTTGAGTTTCATAATCGGGCACATCATCCCAACTGAGCCCCCTGAAAAGACCCGCTTCCCCTATTCCCATCCGATCCTGGTCTTCCAATACAATGAAATAGGTGTCTTTTTGGGTGAGTACACCCCGGGAAGTGCCTCCGGGTCGCTTGAAATCGAGGGTGTATTTTAAGAAGGATGCTTTCATACAGGCCCTCAAATTTACGTATATTTTCCATCCGAAACAGCGGATAGTAATGGAAGTAAAGAATAAGGTAATTTGGATTACGGGGGCCTCTTCGGGGATTGGTAAATCCCTGGCCCTTTTGGCGGGTCAAAAAGGAGCCCGACTCATCCTATCAGGAAGAAATACGGCCCGGTTAATAGAGGTTCAAAATGCTTTGCCCAATCCCGAATGTGCGCACATACTTCCTATGGATCTGGGCGATATAGAGTCTTTACAGGAATGTGTAAGGCAGGCACTCGGTTTTTTCGATGGCATTGATATTCTGGTAAACAATGCAGGTATTAGTCAGCGATCCCTCATTGCGGATACCCATATGGAGGTCTATGAAAGACTGATTCAAGTAAATTATTTGGGTACGGTAGCCCTCTCCAAAGCACTACTCCCCCACTTTACAGAGGCGCAAAGCGGACATTTTGTAGTCGTGACGAGCCTGATGGGGAAATTCGGATCCCCATGGCGCTCGGGGTACTGTGGTGCAAAACACGCCCTGCACGGTTTTTTTGACGTGCTGCGTATGGAGCACCAGAAGGATAATATTGCCGTGACCTTAGTCTGTCCCGGTTTTGTCAATACGGACGTCGCCAGGAACGCGCTTACAGGGGATGGCTCTGCCCAGACCCGTCAGGATCAAGCCACGGCCCGGGGCATGGATCCTGGTCGTTTTGCCCAGAAAATGCTCAGGGCCATCGAAAAACGCAAAATGGAAGTTTATATAGGGGGGAAAGAGGTATCTGGAGTATACATGAAACGGTTTTTTCCACGGTTACTGCACAAACTGGTCTTGCGGAGCAAAGTAGTCTAAAGCGTGAGAGCCTCTCCTATTTCCGGCAACAGGAGTGTTTTCCCACCCTCCTGAAAAGTTTTGATTGCGGCATCCGTATCAATAGTGATATAACCGAAGGTATTGTAATGCACCCCCATCACCCGGTCGCAATCCACAAAGCCAGCCGCCAGGAGCGCATCCGATACACCCATCGTAAAATTATCCCCAATAGGCAGAATGGCTAAATCCAGTTTTCCGTAGAACGGAATGAGTTTCATATCTGCGTGCAGGGCGGTATCGCCTGCGATATAAACCATCTTCCCCCCGGATTTTAACAAAAATCCGCCGGGTTGCCCCCCATAAGTTCCATCGGCAAACGAAGACGTGTGCACGGCATTGACATATTTTAACCAGCCAAAGTCAAAATCCCGGGCTCCTCCATGGTTCATGGGATGACCCTCAAAGCCCTTATTCTGATAATACGTCACGATCTCGTAATTGCTGATAATGGTTGCCTGAGTCCTGCGGGCAATAGCCTCCACGTCCAAAACGTGATCCTGATGGGCATGGGTGAGCAATATAACATCGGGGTTCAGGTCCTGGATATCCACCTTTCCGGCGGCCAGTTCATTACCCGTGATAAAAGGGTCTACAAGAACTCTGTGTGTATCGGTTTGGATGTCGAGGGCAGCGTGCCCGAGGAAGGTAATTTTCATGGGAGTTTCCGTTTCTCCCAAATTTATTTAAAATTGAACCAAAAACGAACCCCTTCGGCTGTTTTATCGATATTAAGAGTGGACTGCAACTGGTTGACCAACCTTTTGATAAGGCGTATTCCCATGGAGTTTTCCGACCGGCTTTCAGAATCCTCGGGAAGCCCGACCCCGTTATCCGTGTATTCGAAAAACCCGCCTTCTTTCGTGTTTTGAATATGAATATAAATTCTCCCGTTTTCAAAATCCTCAGGAAAGGCATACTTAAAAGAATTTGATACGAGTTCATTGAGTATCAAACCTATAGGTATGGCACGGTCAATATCCAATTCAACACCTTCAGCGTCAATAGTGATGTTGATGCTATGGCCCCCTTTTCTGAAAACAGATTGAATACTGTTGATCAGGCTTTCGATATACCCCTGCATTTCGATGACCGAGAGGTCGTCGTTCTGATAGAGTTTCTGATGGATCAGCGCCATAGCCTTAACCCGGGTTTTACCTTCCTCCAATGCTTCAATGGCAGCTTTACTCCGGGTATTCTTGGTTTGTAAACTCAGCAGGCTGGAGACCATTTGCAGGTTGTTCTTTACCCGGTGGTGAATCTCCTTGAGGAGGGAGTCCTTTTCCACCAGCGAATTCTCGATAATCCGTTTTTGTTCAGCAATCAGGCGCTGATTCTTAATACTCTTCAGATAGGCATACACCAAACCTGCAAAACCAAGGAGGGTAAAAACCAGGGAGATAAATACCAGGTTAATCCGCATATCCTGGGCCTCCATAACTTCGCGTCCCTGGGCGAGCATAAGTTCCTGCTCCTTATTCTTTAATTTTTCCTTTTCGAGTTCTTCACTCGCTACAATAGTCACCAATCGCTCCTTTTGGTTAAAAGCTTCAAGGGCATTGATGGAATCCTGCAGGCGCATGGCGTTTTTCAAATAAACCGCCTCCCGCCCGGAGTCCCCTGTGGCCTTGTAATAATCGGCAAGCATCCTGTTGCGACGTATCTGCAATTCCGGTTGAGATGTATCGAAATCCCCCG
Organism: Robiginitalea sp.; assembly: GCF_049588695.1. GTDB lineage: Bacteria > Bacteroidota > Bacteroidia > Flavobacteriales > Flavobacteriaceae > Robiginitalea. The sequence goes on along the minus strand of NZ_JBAVZJ010000545.1, from coordinate 923 downwards.
TCAGGTATTGCCGCGCTTTCCGGTAATTCCCCAGGTCCAGATAGGCTGAAGCCAGGGCCAGAATATTTATGGCCTTTTCATCCTTGTAGGCCTCGGAAGACAAAGAACTGAGGACCCCAAGGCTGTTTTCCAGATAAGGGAGGGCTTCCTCCTGTTCGTTCTGAAGGATGTGGGCTTTCCCAATATTCCCCTCAACCACGGCCTTTAAAAGACTTGCATTATCAATTTCCTCCCGCGTGCGCACCTGGTTGATGTCATTTACAAAAACGACAATATATCCCTGTGCCTTCTTAAAATAAGTCATGGCAGTAGCCGAGGACTTTTCACTGAGCAGGAATTGCCCGATCTGATTGTTGTAAACGGCCTGTTGATAAAAATCCGATGAATCTACGGTCTTCTTAACCTCTTCGATATATTGTTCCATCGCCTTGCGATGCAGTCCCAAATTGGAGTAGATATCGTAAAAACTGACGTCTTCTGATATTCCAAATTGGCGTTTGCGCTCACGGATCTCGATTTGCTTATCGAACTGCCTGAGCTTCCCGTAATTCTCATCCATCAGGTTCAGCAGCCTCTGCAGGCTGAGTGTATCCATGGATTCAAGCTCGGGATAAAGCTCCTGGCTCAGGGAGGAAGCGCGTTTATAGTTTCCAAGATCGTAATACAGCTGGGCGCGAATCAGGTGGTAGGTACGAATGGCAGCAGAATCCTGTTGTTGAATAGCCGAACTCAAATCGGCATTTATGCGATCCAGCCAATCGTACGCAGAATGAAAAGTGTACCGGTCACTGGTCTGGTAGAAATATGACAGTTTTTCCTCTGCTGTTTCTTTCTCGCTGTAGGTCTGCAAAAATGATTCCCCAGGCATGGCAAAGTCCTGCCCTATTCCACGTGCCGGGAATGCAAGTCCTGCCAGAAAACAT
>NZ_JBAVZJ010000544.1:0-1560 GCF_049588695.1 Robiginitalea sp. | reverse complement strand
TAGCCACCGAACAACTTTTCAGAACACAATTTAACATTGATGCCCGCACTAACTGTGAGGCCGTAGAAATTTCTCCGACCGAAAAAACAGTAACCTTAAAAGACGTAAGAACGGGTGAATTATCTATAGAAAAATACGACAAACTGGTGCTTTCGCCCGGAGCCGTATCTGTACGCCCTCCGCTTCCGGGAATTGATTTGCCAGGTGTATTCCACGTGCGAACGGTACCCGATGCCAGAGTGATTAATGAATGGATAGAAAAGGGAAATCCATTTCTTTCGGGAATGCATCGCTATTCGGGCTTTCAAACGCTCAGACCCAAAACCAGAGCGGTTGTAGTTGGTGGGGGTTTTATCGGGCTTGAAATGGTCGAAAATTTAGTGCACCGTGGCTTTGAGGTTACCCTGGTCGAAATGTCAGACCAGATTCTTCCCCCAATAGATAAGGAACACGCGAAGGTTGTGGAATCTCATCTGAAAAAACACGGTGTGAAATTAGCCATGTCCGACGGGGTGGCAGGTTTTAAACAGTTAGAAAACAACGTTATTGAAGTTTCTACACAATCGGGCAAGGTTTATCCCGCAGATTTGGTGATCCTGGCTTTAGGTGTTCGTCCTGATACGCGCTTGGCTAAAATGGCCGGGTTAGAATTAGGTGCCAGAGGAGGCATAAAAGTAACCGATCAAATGATTACCAGCGACCCTGATATTTTTGCGGTGGGAGATGCTATTGAGGTTAAAGATTTCGTTACCGGGGAGCAGAGCCTCATTGCCCTCGCAGGGCCCGCGAACCGCCAGGGGAGAATTGCCGCGGACGTGATTGCCGGAAGAGATTCAAAATTCAGAGGAACACAGGGAACAGCCATCGTGGGTTTGTTTGGGGGAGTGGTAGCCTGGACGGGAGTAAGCGAAAAAACCTTAGTGCGACTGGGAGATACGGATTATGAAAAAATTTACCTCTATCCTAACTCCCATGCGGGTTATTATCCCGGTGCTATGCCGATAGCTTTAAAAGTGATCTTCCGTAAATCGAATGGAAAATTATTGGGGGCTCAGGCACTTGGAAAAGTTGGGGTTGATAAGAGAGTTAGTGCTTTTGCTGCGTTGTTGCAAATGGGCGCAACCATTTACGATTTGGAAGAATCGGAACTCTGTTATGCCCCGGCTTTCGGTTCAGCCAAGGATCCTGTGAATTTTGCAGGTATGGTTGCCGCAGATGTTCTGAAAAACGATATGCCTTTGAGTCATTGGAAAGAAGCAAAAAATGGATTTGTCCTGGATGTGAGAGAACCTTTTGAACTCGCCGTGGAAGAATTTAAAGGCGCTACAAATATTCCTTTGGGGCAATTGCGAACACGCCTGGAAGAACTCCCAAAAGATAAAGAGATTCATGTGATCTGCCGTTCCGGTCAAAGGGCATATTACGCCACACGTATTTTGCTGCAAAATGGTTTTAAAGTGAAAAACGTTTCCGGGGGTATGCTTTCGCTGGCACACAATTATTTGTTTAAAACCCAGCAGGAAGACATAGAACTATAAGAAAGGTTCGTGGTTGTATTTC
>NZ_JBAVZJ010000543.1:0-2342 GCF_049588695.1 Robiginitalea sp. | reverse complement strand
GATAGCAGGGCAGCAATTTAAAGTTGCAAAAGACCAAAAGGTTTTCGTGCATCGCTTAAAGGAAGAAGAAGGAAAAAAAGTTACCTTCAGCAATGTTCTTCTGATTGGCAATGATGCATCGGTAACTGTAGGCGCCCCGGCTATAAAAGGTGCTGCCGTAGAGGCAAAAATTGTAAAGCACCTTAAGGGAGACAAGGTTATTGTCTTCAAGAAAAAGAGAAGAAAAGGATACCGGGTTAAAAACGGACATCGACAGTATCTGACTGAACTGCTGATTGAAGGAATTAAGGCTTCAGGTGCCAAGGCCGAGACTTCTGAAAAGAAGGCTCCTGCCAAGAAGAAAGCTGAGCCAGCTGCGGAAGCTCCAAAAAAGGAAGCTGCGCCAAAAGCAAAAGAGGTAAAAGCGGCTGCCCCAAAAGCAGTTGAAGATTTTAGCGGGAAAACCGTTGCAGATCTCAAGGCACTGGCCAAAGAGAAAGGTATCAGCGGGTATTCTTCCATGAAGAAAGCTGAACTCCTAAAAGCATTGACAGGTAAGTAAATAGTAACCGGGAATATTTTCCCGAAAATAGAATAGATCATGGCACATAAGAAAGGTGTTGGTAGTTCCAAAAACGGACGGGAGTCCGAATCGAAACGCCTCGGGGTTAAAATCTTCGGAGGTCAGACCGCTATTGCCGGAAACATTATCGTACGTCAAAGAGGTACGAAGCACAATGCCGGGGATAATGTCTATGTAGCAAAGGATCATACGCTGCATGCCAGGGTTGATGGAGTTGTCCGCTTTACCAAGAAAGCAGGCGGAAAATCTTTTGTATCTATTGAGCCGGTAGCTGAGGCTTAAGGTTACAGATCCCCTTATAAATATAAACCCGTTTCACCCTCAGGTGGAGCGGGTTTTTTTACGATCTATAGGGAAGGCTACAATTGGGTTTTCAGTAACTTTCACCTATATAATGAGATAAAAAAATCCCCGGGTTTTGCCCGGGGATTTGTTATTGCATTATGGTCTGGTGACTTAATACCGGTAGTACTCTGGTTTATAAGGGCCTTTTGGGTCCACACCAATATAGCTTGCCTGGTCGTCACTGAGCCGGGTTAATTCCGCCCCAAGGCGCTCCAGGTGCAATTCGGCTACCTTTTCATCCAAATGCTTGGGCAACGTATATACCTTTCGCTCATATTTTTCACCCCGCTTCCATAACTCTATTTGGGCAAGGGTCTGATTGGTAAAGCTGTTGCTCATCACAAAACTCGGATGGCCGGTAGCACACCCCAGATTTACCAGGCGCCCTTCGGCGAGAACGATGAGGTCTTTTCCGTCCAAAGTATATTTATCTACCTGCGGCTTGATTTCATCCCGTGTTTGTCCAAAGGTGCCATTGAGCCATGCCATATCGATTTCATTATCAAAATGGCCGATGTTGCAGACAATTGCCTTATCCTTCATGGCGCGGAAATGTTCCTCCCGGATAATATCTTTGTTTCCAGTTGCGGTAATGACCACGTCAGCAGTGCCCACTACAGATTCGAGCTTCCGCACTTCATAACCATCCATACAGGCTTGCAGTGCGCATATCGGGTCTATTTCAGTAACGGTAACAATCGCCCCGGCCCCTCTGAAACTCGCAGCGGTTCCCTTGCCGACATCTCCGTACCCTGCAACGACTACTCTTTTTCCTGCCAACATGGTATCTGTAGCCCGGCGAATAGCGTCCACTGCACTTTCGCGACAGCCGTATTTATTGTCAAATTTGGATTTGGTCACCGAATCGTTGACATTGATGGCAGGTACGGGCAGGGTACCGTTTTTGACCCGCTCGTACAGTCGGAGGACTCCGGTGGTGGTCTCTTCAGAAATACCTTTGATATCAGCGGCGAGTTCAGGAAAGCGATCCAGTACCATGTTGGTCAGGTCACCCCCGTCGTCGAGGATCATATTTAAAGGTTTGCGGTCTTCCCCGAAGAATAGCGTTTGTTCTATACACCAGTCGAATTCCTCCTCGCTCATCCCTTTCCAGGCATATACCGGTATTCCTGCAGCGGCAACTGCAGCCGCCGCGTGATCCTGAGTAGAGAAAATGTTACAAGAGCTCCAGGTAACATCCGCACCCAGGGCTGTCAGGGTTTCAATAAGAACAGCGGTTTGTATGGTCATATGAAGGCATCCTGCAATCCGCGCACCTTTTAAAGGCTGGGCTTCTCCGTATTCTGACCGCAGTGCCATAAGGCCGGGCATTTCGGCTTCCGCGAGTTCGATTTCCTTACGACCCCATGCCGCCAGGGAAAGATCCTTAACTTTGTAAGGAACGTATTCGATTGTTTTAGTACTCATAGTCAAT
>NZ_JBAVZJ010000542.1:0-2736 GCF_049588695.1 Robiginitalea sp. | reverse complement strand
GTATTGAACTCGTCCCGGATGATTTTCCCCTGGATGATGCCGAGACCTACGAGCTTTTCCAGAGGGGGGAGACCATCGGGATTTTCCAGTACGAATCCCCGGGGATGCAGAAGTACCTCAAAGAGCTGAAACCCTCTGTGTTTGATGACCTGATTGCCATGAATGCCCTCTACCGCCCGGGGCCCATGGAGTATATCCCCAGCTTTATTGCCCGTAAGCACGGAGAGGAAGAAATTTCCTATGACCTGCCCGAAATGGAGGAGTACCTGAAGGATACTTATGGGATTACGGTCTATCAGGAGCAGGTGATGCTCTTGTCCCAGAAACTGGCGGGCTTTAGTAAAGGTGAGGCAGACGTGCTCCGGAAGGCGATGGGGAAAAAGATCTTTGCCCTGCTTCAAAAATTAAAACCGCAATTCCTCGATGGGGGCGAAGAGCGGGGACATCCGAGGGAGGTACTCGAGAAAATCTGGAAAGACTGGGAAGCCTTCGCCTCCTATGCCTTCAACAAGAGTCATTCTACCTGTTACGCCTATATTGCCTATCAAACGGCCTACCTGAAAGCCCACTACCCTGCCGAATACATGGCGGCGGTGCTTTCGAACAATATGAACGACATCAAACAGGTGACGTTCTTTATGGAGGAATGCCGGCGGATGGGGCTGGATGTACTCGGCCCTGATGTGAATGAGTCTTTCTACAAGTTTGCCGTAAACAAGGAAAACCAGATCCGCTTTGGCATGGGCGCCATCAAAGGGGTGGGACGTTCGGCTGTGGAGACCATCGTGGAGAACCGCAAAAAAGACGGGGCGTACCACTCCGTTTTCGACCTGACCAAACGCCTTGACCTGCGGGCGGCGAATAAAAAAGCTTTTGAAAACCTGGTGCTGGCAGGCGGGTTTGACTCTTTGGGGAATGCCCACAGGGCGCAGTACTTTTCAGCCGGGAATGACGGCATCACTTTTCTGGAAAAGGTGATCCGCTTTGGCGCTAAATACCAGGAAAGTGAAAACTCCGCCCAGGTAAGCCTTTTCGGGGGGGCGAGTGAGGTGCAGATTGAGGAGCCGGAAATCCCACCCTGCGAATCCTGGGGTACGCTCGAGACCCTGAAGCGGGAGAAAGAAGTGGTGGGCATCTATATCTCCGGGCATCCGCTGGATGATTTTAAAACGGAGATCAAATCGTTTTGCAATGCGGAAATCAGCGCCTTTCAAAATGTGGAACCTTATATGAACCGGGAATTGTCTGTGGCCGGGATCATCACAGATGTGCAACACCGGATTTCGCGCAACGGCAAGGGTTGGGCCGCCTTTACCCTGGAGGATTATTCAGACAGCTTTGAATTCCGGATTTTCGGGGAGGAATATCTGAAATTCCGGCACTTTCTAACCATTAACGCCTTTTTATACCTGAAAATCTTTGTCCGTGAAGGCTGGACAAACCGGGACACCGGTAAAAAGGGAGACCCCAGGCTGCAATACAACCAGTGTATAATGCTGCAGGACGTCATGGAGTCTTTTGCCAAAAAACTGACCATCCAGCTCGATATTGAACAGTTGCACGAGAAACGGATCCGGCAATTACAGGATACCCTGGGGTCGTTTAAGGGAAAACACCCGCTGAACTTTGTCGTCTATCAAATGGAGGACGAAATCAAGGTGAACCTGAGCAGTCGCAAGCAGAAAGTACAGATCAGTACGGAGCTGCTGCACCAGCTCTCCGAGCAGGAAATCCATTTCAAACTGAACTAGCCCGGAATCGGGAAAGCCCCTCGGGGTAAAGGAGATCCTATAAGCCCGCTCAATGGGGGCATAACGAAAATGTATCTTTGCCCTGTAAGGAAACAGGTATAGAATTGACTAAATTTGCGTAATCTAAAACAAAAACAATCATGGCTTTAGAAATAACAGACGCTACTTTTGAAGAAGTAGTATTGAAAAGTGATAAACCGGTAGTCGTTGACTTCTGGGCAGCCTGGTGCGGCCCTTGCCGGATGGTAGGCCCGATCATCGAGGAGCTGAGCTCAGAGTACGACGGAAAAGCCGTTGTAGGGAAAGTAGATGTGGATGCGAACCAACAGTTTGCTGCGAAATTCGGAATCCGCAACATCCCCACCGTTCTGGTCTTCAAAGATGGGGAGATCGTCAACCGCCAGGTAGGCGTGAGCCCGAAGAAAGTATATGCAGAAGCGATAGACGCGGTACTGTAAAGACCCATTCCATTTTGGAAGTAAAGCCCGGCGAAACGCCGGGCTTTTTTTGTACCCGGCTCGCCCCGGGAGTTTCGTATCTTTAACCCCTAGACCTCAGCCTTACCTTATGGATCTGCAGTCCGAACTCTATAAAGCCTCCCTTTTTGAAAACCTGCCCCTGCTGGTAAAACAGGTGGTGGAAGGGTATATCAGCGGTATCCATAAAAGCCCCTTTCACGGGTATTCTGCCGAGTTTGCCGAGCATAAGATTTACAATACAGGGGAGAGCACCAAACACATCGACTGGAAGCTCTTTGCCCGCACCGACAAACTCTACACCAAAAAATACGAGGAAGAAACCAACCTGCGCTGCCACCTGATCCTGGATAGCTCCTCCTCCATGTACTACCCCACTGTGGAACGCCCGGATCTGGACCACCTGAACAAAATCGGGTTTGGGGTACTGGCCGCCGGCGCCCTGATGCAGCTGCTTAAAAAACAACGGGACTCTGCGGGCCTGAGCATTTTCTCGGACAGTTACCAGT
>NZ_JBAVZJ010000541.1:0-2050 GCF_049588695.1 Robiginitalea sp. | reverse complement strand
ATTTACGTACCATCCAGGATTGGATTGTTAAAAGGCAACTCTCCGGAATTCCGGGAGTGGTAGAAGTAAACACCTGGGGTGGTTATTTGAAACAATACGAAATAGCCATAAACACAGAGAAGCTCCGGGCGATGGATATTACGGCCGGAGAACTGATCGAAGCTTTGGAAAAAGGAAACAGCGTAGCCGGCGGAGGGTATATTGAAAAGGTCAATCAGGCGTATTTTATTCGGGGCGAAGGCCTCATCGGGAGTCTGGAGGATATTGAAAACACCGTGGTCAAAACCGTAGAGGGCATCCCGGTTTTTGTGCGTGATGTAGGTAAGGTGGGGTTTGGAAGTGCCACGCGTTTTGGGGCGATCACCGCAAATGGAGAAGGTGAAAAAGTCCTGGGCCAGGTGATGATGCTCAAAGGGGCGGATTCCAAAGAAGTTATAAATGCTGTGAATCAGCGCGTCGCGGAAATCTCAAAGTCACTGCCGGAAGGCGTTTACATCAATGACTTTTTGGATCGAAGCGATCTAATTGATCGGACCACCCATACGATAACAGAAAACCTGATCCTCGGCTGTCTGATTGTGATTTTTGTCGTGGTCCTGTTGCTGGGGAATTTCCGTTCCGGAATGGTCGTCGCTTCAGTCATCCCTTTAAGCCTCCTTTTTGCCCTTACCCTGATGTATTTGAGCGGGGTGGATGCCAATCTGATGAGCCTTGGTGCCATTGACTTTGGTATTATTATCGACGGGGCGGTCATTATCGTGGAGTTTATCGCCTTCCAGATCAATGCCAAGCGTTCGCAGCTCCTGGAACTAAAGGCGGGAGAAAAACAAAAGCTAAAAGATGAAATTACCCTCAAAGGGGCCTCGAAACTTATGAATTCCGCCGTATTCGGGCAACTGATCATTCTTATCGTGTTTATCCCGATCCTTTCCCTAAGCGGGGTGGAGGGGAAAATGTTTCGCCCCATGGCCCTTACCTTCAGTTTTGCCCTCATCGGGGCCATGATTTTGTGTTTTACCTATGTACCCGTCATGTCTTCATGGTTTATTAAACCCGCCAAGAACCCGGAGAAAAATATATCACTCAGACTCATCAGGCGTTTAAACGCCCTATACGTCCCTGTCATTGGATGGGCCATGGCCCATAAAAAGGCTGTTTTGGGAATTGCCGCAGGACTCCTGATAATGGCCGGGTTTCTGTTCTCCCGGATGGGAGGAGAATTTATCCCCACCCTCGACGAAGGCGATTTCGTCATACAGCCCGTACTAAAAACAGGGACATCCCTGAGCAAAACCATTGAAACAACTACTCAGATTGAAAAAATACTGATTGCGGGCTTTCCGGAAGTCGACCAGGTAGTGACCCGAATCGGGGCAGCTGAAGTGCCTACGGATCCGATGAGTATGGAGGAAAGCGATGTCATAATCACCTTAAAACCCAAAAATGAATGGGTTTCGGCCTCCTCCAAAGACGAATTGGCGGACAAATTCAAGACCGCATTGGGCGTCATCCCCGGGATGGAGGTAGAGTTCACCCAACCCATCGAAATGCGTTTTAATGAACTGATCACCGGAGTACGGGCAGATATCGCCGTTAAAGTCTTCGGGGAAGAACTCAATGTGCTCGCCGGCATGGGAGAACAGATCAGGGCGATTGCTGCTGAGGTTCCGGGTGCGGCGGATGTCACCGTTGAAAAAGTAGAAGGCCTGCCACAGATGCGGGTGGTCTATGACCGCGCCAAAATTTCCCGGTACGGCCTGCACATCTCAGAAGTAAACGAATTGATCTCCATGGCCTTTGGCGGGCAGACCGTTGGCAATGTCTTCGAAGGTGAAAAACGTTTTGATCTGGTAGTGCGTCTCAATAAAGGGCAGCGCAGGGATCTCGGAAACCTGCAGAATCTTTTTATCGATATCCCCGGCGGGGGTAAAATACCCCTGAACGAGGTTGCCGAGGTCAGTTATGACAAAGGGGCCGCAAAGATTTCGAGGGATGATACGCGGAGGCGGATTGTGGTCGGAATCAATGTCCGGGACCGGGACCTCCAATC
>NZ_JBAVZJ010000540.1:0-6173 GCF_049588695.1 Robiginitalea sp. | reverse complement strand
GTGTAATCCTAATTACTCTTTGGGATCATTCCCTTAATCTGTTCCTCAACCGTACTCAGGCTCCAGTCTCCAGGCACCTGGCTCGGTGGATATTCCTTGAAGGTGGAAAGGAATTGCAATGCGTAATACTGCATACCCCCAAGGGCAAAAGCCCTGTCAATATACCAGTCCCAGTAGGTATTAGAACCTTCCAGTGCCTTCTCAAAAGGATCTCTCCTCAAATGGAAAAGGTAAGGCCCTCTGAGCTTCACAAAGGGTTCAAACCACAATCCGAGCTGCTCGGCACGCTGTACCTGGAACATCGCCTTCCAGGGACCGTAACGCAGGGCAGCTATTTCTCCCCCGTCGTTGACATAAATAAAGCCTTTCCGGGGAGATTCGTCAACTGTACCTTTCAGATATTCCAGTTGGTTGACCCCGTCGATGTAATTCTTAAAGCGTTTCCCGTTGACGGTGGTACCACTCCTTAACTGATTCGCGACATTTGGGTTTCCACCAATAGCGGCAAAGGTTGGCAACCAATCCTCATGGGCCACAATTCCGTTCCGGGTTTCCCCTTCAGGGAAGTTTCCGGGCCATTTGATAAAGGCCGGCACCCGGTAGGCACCTTCCCAACTGCTGTTTTTCTCACCGTGGAAAGGGGTGGTACCCGCATCCGGCCACGTATTGAAGTGAGGCCCGTTATCTGTGGAGTAAAATACGATTGTGTTATCGGCTATCCCCAGTTCATCCAGGTAATCCAGTAACATCCCTACATGCATATCGTGCTCGATCATCCCGTCTGTATACTCATCATTCCCTTCATGACGGCGATCCTCTCGCACGTGCGTACGGAAGTGCATCCGTGTCCCGTTCCACCAGGTAAAGAAAGGCTCCCCGGCATCCACTTGTTTTTTTATGAATTCCTTGGCCGCAGCAACGGTTTCATCGTCAATAGTTTCCATACGCTTTTTGGTGAGCGCTCCGGTATCTTCGATACGCTGGCCACCTTTACCGTCAGCCCATGTATGCAATACACCCCTTGGGCCAAAGATCTCGTCGAATGACTTGCCATTTGCCAACATCATATCCTTCGGGTAGTCCTCATTTTCGGGCTCCTCTTCCGCATTCAAGTGGTAGAGGTTTCCAAAGAACTCATCCCAGCCGTGCATGGTAGGCAGGTGCTCATCCAGGTCCCCCTGGTGGTTCTTCCCGAATTGTCCGGTAGCATACCCCTGGCTCTTCATGACCTCCGCAATGGTTACGTCCGTTTTCTGCCATCCCTGAGGTGCTCCGGGCATTCCTACTTTTGTCATCCCGGTACGCACGGGTACGTTTCCTCCCAGAAAGGCAGCACGTCCGGCGGTACAACTCTGTTGGGCGTAGTAATCCGTAAAAGAAATACCCGCTTTGGCTATACGGTCGATGTTTGGAGTTTTATATCCCATCATACCGTGGTTGTTGTGGCTGATGTTCCAATATCCCACATCATCACCCCAGATGACCAGGATGTTCGGTTTCTTCTGAGCGCTCACAGAAGCGACCATTGTAAATAAAAGACTAAAGAATACTAGTTTTTTCATTGTTTAAAGTGTTATTTCTAGTTAATGGTTACACGGACAAAGGGAAAAGAAATCAATTCAGGGGGAGTCAGAATTCTAAAATAAACCTACTTATACATTCAAAAGTTTGAAGATCCGTAAAAATAGGGTTTTTCATATCAAAATACTGCAACAATTCAGACGAACTGACAAATATCATTAAAATTTAAGTGTCTGAAAGCTTTCTCAGGGGTCCCTCCTGAGTGTGTATTAGCGGACCAGGTTGTCTTCCGGACTCGATCGTTTCAATCGATGTGACGGCATTTCCCCAAATAAGTGGTTATAGTCTTTTGCGAATTGCCCCAAATGGCGAAAACCATATTGATAGGCGACTTCCCTTACCCCTACCACCCCAGGATCTGACTTCTTAAGCATCTTGTGGACGGCGGTTAACCTCAGGTGCTTAATATATTGGTGGGGCGTGCAACCCGTATATTTTTTAAAATTGTAGTAAAACGTCCGCATGGGGCCCCCGTAAAACTCCAGTACACGCTCCAAATTGATTTCCTTTCCCAGGCGGACAGCTTCGTGAATCATTTCCACAGATTCATGGATGGGAGCAAAATTGATCGCAATCCGGGACAACTCCTTCTTGCTCAAAGGATGGAGCGCCGCGATAAGGGTAAGTTTAAACTCTGAAATACTAAATTCACCCCTGTATACTGCATTTGAAATTACCCTGTGCAAGTCCTTTGCCCTTTCCAGCCGCCGGGTCTTTTTAAAATCCAAATAAAAATTCCAATTCCCAGGGTTAGGTATCCCCTCCTCCCAAAACCACTTTTCCAATAAATGTTTGTCTACACTTACCGAATAAGAAACAAAGCCTTTCCCGGCATCCAGGTCCAGCCCGCGCTCTGCATCTGAGACGAAGAGCTTAAAAGGTTGAATTTCCTCCCCGTTCCAGGTACTTGAAGTCGGGCATTCGATAAAGGTAAACATCACACTGTCCGGAAGGTGGTGACCATTGGCGAAAACACGCCTGCTAATGGCTGCGGAATAAAAATTAACCTGTGTCCCTAACGAAGAAAATCCGTTGAGATATCCTTGAAATTTACCGCATTCCTGTTGGACAACGTCCATCTGCCAGCCCTCAAAGGCACTGGCCATCTCATCGATATCTGTAGCTCTGAATACCAGAGGTTCCATGGACATTAAGTTGCTGCCCCTTCCCCAGGGTTCAAGGGCAAATACAATTTAAGAAAAAAATGAATCGTCAGGGCCTTCCAGACGCATAGGACAACCGGTCTGTTTGTATGCGTAAAGTTCTTGCAGGACCTGCAGGATTCATACCTTGTAAGTATCGGGCCCGGGCAGTGTTCCCGGCTCCAAAGAAAATTCCTCCGAATAATGGGCCTGCAGAAGGATTAAGCTCCGAAACGGAACACCAGTCCCCCGCTAAAGCCTCCCATCACTATAGTCCCTCCCGCACTTACCCCTGTGCTGGGACCGCCAGGCCCCACACCAACGTAGACTCCGCCCCATTCCACAGGGAAGAGGATATTGCCTTGAAAATTCAGCCCAATAGATTCCGTTAACATAACGACAATACCTCCTTTAAATCCAAAACTGAAGTATGTGGCACTATCCAGGCTACGGCTGACAATATCTCTGTTTTCATTTTTGGGTGAAAAAACAGACAGCCCTAATTGTCCGCCAAAAAAAGGCTTGATATTTCCATTGGTGAAATACCTTGTACCCCCTACCAGAAACCAATCCACGTTCATATCCGCGAGAAAATCCTCACTTGGGCTCAGGATCCGGTCCCGGATTCGGAGTTCCGTACTCATATTCAAATAAGTCACCTCAATCATGTAATCCCTTCGGGCTTCAAATCCGGCAGTGATTCCGAACATACCACTATTGTCCACTTTCAGATAATTAGAGCCGTAATTGAGCCTGCCGCCGAACTGATAACCATAGGTCGGAGTGATTTCAAAAGCCTGGGCATGGCTCGAAAATCCCGTCAGGGCAAATACAGCCAATGCAACAATTCTGAGTGTTTTTTTCATTTCGTTGTTTTTAGATGATTCAATTTAGAGTTATATCCCTGGCCGCCGTCCCCTAACCACGGCCAAGGCCGCCGGTGTATAAATCTATCAATCATGACTTAAGCACATTAAGCATATCAAATATTTCTCCATCCTTCTCTTAACAGCTCGATTTGTGGATGAAATCCGATATTCTAAAATTCATAAAGAAATGACCAGGAGATCACAGACTTTATAAAACTAAATTATGGAACAACCGCAGCGCTAATAAGGTCAAAAATACGCCAATATTTAGTAAATTTACATTCTCTTAAACAGGACCGAGAATGGATGTCCTGGAAGGAAGATTCAATTTTAACGCTAAACACATGAACATGAAAAAATTAGTTTTAAGTATTGCGATTTGCTTAATCGCATTTCAAATAGGCCAGGCACAGTCAAATGCCGAGGAAATAGACTTTTTGCAGTCTATCATCGGAGGTGAAAAAAAGGACGTAGTTGCCGAATTTATCCAACTCGACGGAGTTTCAAAAGATGCATTCTGGGGGCTTTATGATGCCTATGAAGTAGAGCGCAAGGCGCTTGGTAAAAATCGTATCAGCCTGCTGGAAAAGTATGCCAGCGAATATGAAGGCATCTCCGATGCAGAAACTGACAATCTTGTCATGGAGGCTCAAAAGCTGGCTAAAGGAAATGAAAAATTGATCAATTCCTACTACAAGAAGATTAAAAAGGCTTCCGGATCTAAGGCAGCAGCCCAATTCTATCAAATTGAGAATTATTTCCAAGCCTTAACCCGGACGACGATCCTGGAAAATATTCCTTTAATTGGGCAGTTGGATTAGTCCTTTCCTAATTTACCCTATCAAAAAAGCCGCCGGGAAAATCCCCGCGGCTTTTTTTGATTTCCGGACCGCAAAAGGCAAGCAGCGGTTTATTTGCTAAAGGCTTTGACAATCTTTTCCACGTATTCGTCTGCCGTTTTGTAGGCGTCACTCGGGTCTGATAATTTTGACGTGACTACAAAGACAAGCTGATTTTCCTCGGGTTCATCGAGACTGTATCCCACCGTTTCCAACACGTAATTGTTATACGTACTCGTCGTACTGGACGTAGGCATGTAGCCACCATAACCAGAGTAGTACGGTCCATAGGCATAACGGCTTCCATAATAGCTGTTAAACCCACCGTAGTATCCCGGGTACCCACCATAGCCCACGCCCATGTAAACTCCTGAGGTGTTCGTCTGAGTGACCTGCTCCGTATCCTTTACCGTAGTGATTACAATTCCGTTATAGCCCTCACTTTCAATCATACTCAGGATCATGTTCATACGCTCCTCGGTCATTTCAACTTCAGTGTGCAGGGTTGGAATTTTCTTGAAACTTTCCGTAGCCTTGTAACCGTTAGCATTGAGCTGTTTGGCAATGGCCGTTTCAAATGCCGTACGAGCAGCATTACCATTGGTACGGGCGATGACCAGGATATTTTTTTGTTTAAACTTAGCAACGGCCTGGTCTTCAGCTGTCCAGGTATTCTGGACCTTTACCGTGCCACAGCTTTGAAAACTGAGGGCTACTACTGTTAGAAAAATCAAAAACGTTCTCATAAAATTAAATTTTCAGTTTATTCTTAAGTGATTTAATTCATTTAACTTTCAGATTACTTCCTTTGGATCTACCCTCAAAAAATGCCCTTAAAAGTCTTGTAAATATACACTAAATTGCCAAGGCTTACGGGTATTATAATCAAAATGAATGCAGTAAAAACGAAAGCTGAACTTTTAGAATCCTCCTTTTAAGGGTTTGATTAACTTTAGGTATTGCAAAACCTATTTATCCCTGCGGGTCTTAACATCGAAAGCAAATACATGACGGGCGGAGATCTGTTCCCTGAAAGAATAGGACACCCGGACTTAGCGCCCTGCAAAGCATCCTGACTTATGAGCATCAACCTTATCTTAATCCTGGTCTACGCCATTATCGTGATTTTTACGATTGTTAGGATTTTACTAGACACTTCTACTTCTTCCAAGTCACTGGCTTATATCCTGCTAGTTCTCGTAGTACCCGTTTTTGGTATTATTTTTTATTTCTCGTTTGGGGTGAATTACAGGCACCGGAGCTACCGTCTGGAAGCGAATTCCGCACATATTGAAGTTACGAAGTCCTATGAAGCAGAGATTCCAGATGCCACCGAACACTTGGCAGATAGCGGAAAGGGGATTTCCGAACACTTTAAAAGCCTTGTGGCCTTCCACCGCCAAACCATGAGTGCATATTTGAGCGAAAATAGTTTTCAGTTGCTGGTAAATGGAGAGGATAAATTCCCAAATGTTCTAAAAACACTTTCCGGGGCCAGGCGATTTATCCATATGGAATACTACGCCTGGGAAAATGATGTCAGAGGGAATCAGATCAAGGACGTACTGATTCAAAAAGCAAAGGAAGGCCTAATGATTCGGATCCTCTATGATGACTACGCCAGCATGGGCATTCGCAAGAATATTGTAAAAGAACTTCAGGAAGCAGGAGTTCAAATACATCCCAAAATAGAAATTAAACTCCGGCAGTTCGCCAATCGCCTGAACCACAGGGACCATCGA
>NZ_JBAVZJ010000539.1:0-3363 GCF_049588695.1 Robiginitalea sp. | reverse complement strand
TGTTCAACCTCTATACCACATGCCAGCCCGAACACGGTGTGGGAGATGATCTGGGCGCACACCAGGCGAAGCTCGCCGTGGAATCCAGGGCGTATCCTATATTCAAATACAACCCGGATCATGGAATAAAAGTCCAGGAAGCCCTCGATTTATCGGGTAACCCCGCCATAAACCAGGTATGGCCTACGTACGATTTGAAATATCTCGAATATGGACAGGAACGCACCATGTCGCTATCGATGACCTTTGCGGACTTTGCCCTGACCGAAGCCCGATTCAGAAAACACTTTAGGAAGGTTCCGCGCAGCGCCTGGAATGACAATATGATGCTCCTGGTAGAATTTTTGGAACTGGAAAAAAGCGAACGGGAAGGCAAATTCCCCTATATCTGGGTAGTAGACCGGGATCAAAAACTCAATCGGGTGCTGGTGGCCAAACCCATCGTGGACTCTTGCGAGGAAAGGCGTGACTTCTGGTTGATGTTGAGAGACCTGGCCGGAGTGGTAGAAAAGCCACAGGAAGAGAACCTGGAAGAAAAAATCAGAAATGAGGTCGTAGGAAATATCGCACAGGGTCTTATGCAAATGGCCGGGGGCAATGGGAGCGATTTTGTACAAATGGCCACTGGCAAAGTGGAAACAGCGGATACCTCAGTCGAAGAGAAGCCCGCAGAGGGCGACTACTTGGCCCCCTGGTTGGAAACTGAGGAATGTACCTCCTGCGACGAATGTATTAAACTCAACCCCAATGTGTTTGCTTATAATGAAAACAATAAGGCATACATTAAAAACGCTAAGGCCGGACCATATCAAGACCTGGTCAAAGCCGCTGAAAAATGTACGGCGGGTGTCATTCACCCGGGATTACCGGCAGACCGGAATGCAGGGGACATTGAAAAATGGATCCTCAGGGGTGAGAAACACAACTAATAAAGGGGTAAATGGCGCTTTTCAACCTTCATAAGAATACCTTTAAACACGGCATTCATCCCCCGGAAAGTAAGGACGAAACAAGGGGACTGCCCATCCGGCAGTTTCCCTTTTCGCCCGTCATTATCCTACCCATGGCCCAACACATTGGAGTCCCTTCTGAAATCGTTGTTCGGGAAGGACAGGAAGTCGTTCGGGGAGAATTGTTGGCCAAATCTGGCGGGTATATGTCTGTACCGATGCATGCACCGGTTTCCGGTATTATTCGGAAAATCGCCAATGTCCCGACCATTTCCGGAAAAATGTCTCCGGGAATCTACCTCGAAACATTTCCCTCTTCCACACAGGAAGTTCTCGAAGGAAATCCTATAGACCCCGATACGGCCACAGCCGAAGAAATTTTGCAGGGCATACAGGATGCGGGTATTGTGGGCTTAGGGGGCGCGGCCTTTCCAACCCATGTAAAGCTGAAAGTACCCGAAGGGAAAAAATGTGAAACCTTAATTATCAATGGCATTGAATGCGAGCCCTATTTGACCACCGACCACCGGGTCATGCTGGAGCAGGAAAGCGACATTTTTACCGGGATTAAATATTTGTTGAAGGCCACAGGGGCCGAAAAGGCCATCATTGGCATTGAAGCGAATAAACAGGATGCGGCCGATCACCTGGAGGGGCTCATCCCTGATGACTTGCCGGTTTCAATCCAGGTGTTACCGGTAAAATACCCCCAGGGGGCTGAGAAAATGCTGGTCACTGCCTTGTTGCAAAAGGAAGTTCCTTCCAAGGGATTTCCCATTGAAGTCGGTGTGGTGGTGGTGAATGTGGCCACAACCGCGGAAATCGGGCGATTATTGCCTCATGGCCGGGGTATTCAGGAACGCGTAATCACCATTACGGGGCCCGGTATTAAAAAGAAAGGCAATTATCGTATCCCTGTGGGTACGCCCCTGCGTTTCGTTCTGGAACAGGTGGGTGCCGATCAGGACATCAAAGAAGTGTATATGGGAGGCCCCATGATGGGGGTGGCGGTTTCTAACCTCGACATCTCCATCGTTAAAGGGACTTCGGGGATTCTGGTCTTTACCGGGAAAGATGTCAGTCAGCCCTCCAAAACCTATCCGTGCATTAAATGCGGAGCCTGTTTGGATGCCTGCCCCATATTGCTGAATCCATCCCAACTCGGTATCCTGGCAAAATTTGAAGCCTACGATGAAATGGCTCGCGATTTCAATTTAATGGACTGTTTTGAATGCGGTTCATGCACCTATGTATGCCCCTCACATATCCCATTGGTTCAGCATTTCCGGGTAGCCAAACGGGTGGTGAGAAAACGGCAGGCTGAAAAAAAAGAAGCAGTCAATGTTTAAAAAAACATTAGATATCAGCTCCTCGCCCCATATTTACAAAGGGCGGAGTACCGACGACATCATGAAAAATGTGGTCTGGGCGCTGATACCTGTAGTGGGTTTCTCCGTGTATTCCTTTGGCTGGAATGCTTTGCTTGTGATCACTTCCGCCACCCTGGCCTGTGTATTGACGGAGCATGTTTTATGTAAGCTGTCCAAAAAAGAAACTACCGTACAGGATTATTCCGCTGTAATTACGGGATTATTGTTAGGCCTCACCTTACCCCCCATTTTCCCATTGTGGATGGCTTTTGTGGGCGGGGTTATCGGAATTGCACTGGGCAAATATGTCTTTGGCGGACTGGGGTACAATGTCTTTAATCCAGCCCTGGTGGGCCGGGCCGTTTTACAAGCCGCCTTCCCCGTAGCGATTACAACCTGGCATCCCGCCTTTATGGCTGACCGCTTTTCCAATATTTCAGGCTCGGTCTTTACCTGGCCCTTTATGCAACCCCAGTTTGACGCCGTATCAGGGGCTACTCCCCTATCGGCTTTTAAGTTTGACGGTATTACAACCTCCACCACAGAGTTGGCTTTTGGCCAAATCAGCGGTTCCACGGGGGAAACCTGTGCGGTCCTTATCGCTTTGGGGGGGCTGTATCTCATCGCCCGAAACATGATGAGTTGGAGAATCCCGGCGGCTGTATTGTTGAGCGCCTTCCTGCTTAGCGGTTTGCTGTATGTAGTGAATAGTGAGGTATACCCCTCTCCATTTTTTATGTTGTTCTCCGGGGGGTTGATGCTCGGCGCCGTTTTTATGGCGACCGATATGGTTTCCTCCCCTATAACGCCCATGGGCTTGTGGATTTATGGAGGGATCATCGGCATATTGACCATAGTGATCCGGATTTGGAGTGGTTTACCCGAAGGGGTTATGTACTCTATTTTGTTGGCTAATGCGATTTCGCCCCACATAGATAAGGTGGTTAGAGGTCGGGTTTACGGAACCCCGGGCAAAATTAAAACGACATGAGCACAAAGGCCCATACTCCTAAACAAGAAGGTGCCAGCAGCACAAAGATGCT
>NZ_JBAVZJ010000538.1:0-4200 GCF_049588695.1 Robiginitalea sp. | reverse complement strand
GGAATTGTTATGGGGTCTAAAAACGAATGGGCACCTATAGAATATATCTTTACGGGTCTCAATACATTAAAACCTGGAATGATTGAGGAAGCCACAAAAAATGCCCGGGGGGTGGCCGAGAAATTTGCACGGGATTCCAATTCAGAAGTAGGTCAGATCCGCGTTGCCCGGCAGGGGCTCTTCTCAATTACCAACCGGGATGCCAATACCCCTCAAATCAAAAAGGTACGGGTGGTCACGACCATCGATTTTCAGCTGGAGGATTAAACCTTCTCCCCCTGGGTAAGTTCTGTAAAAAGGTTTTCGAGGTTTTTTGTCTTGCGACTCAGTTGCAGGGTCTTGAGTTGATTGTCATGCGCAAAATCAAATACAACACCCCGCATGTCTTTTGAAGTGGTAAAACTCAATTCATATACAAACCCCCCCGTATTTTTAACCGTATCCACATGGGGGAGTCTTTCGAGCAGCACCTCTTCCACCCGGTAATCAAATTCAACTTCTACGATCTGGGTTTCGTCTTTTCTAAGTTCATCCATAGTGGCATCAGCAACCAGTACCCCATGGTCGATGATCAGTACCCGGTCGCAAACGGCTTCAACTTCTTTCATGATATGTGTTGAAAGCAGGATGGTTTTTTCCTTTCCGGCCTCTCGAATCAGTTTCCGGATTTCCAGGAGTTGATTCGGATCCAGACCTGTAGTAGGCTCATCGAGAATGAGGACTTCCGGTTCGTGAATGAGGGCTGCGGCGAGCCCTACCCGCTGCCTGTAACCTTTGGAGAGCTGCCCGATTTTTTTATGGACCTCCGGCCCCAGGCCCGTTTGGTCGATTACTGCCTGAATCCTGCTTCGCGATACCCCGTATACCGACCTGCAGAACTCCAGGTACTCTTTAATGTAAAGCTCGAGGTACATGGGATTGTGTTCGGGTAAATATCCAACACTCCGCTGTACGTCCTGAGGTTGGGAGCGGACGTCAAAACCGTTCACCTCAGCCATACCTGTATCCGCTTTATGATTGGTCGTGAGTATTTTCATCAAAGTGGATTTTCCCGCTCCGTTGGGTCCGAGAAAGCCCACTACTTCTCCTTTTCGGGTTGAAAAACTGACATCATACAGCGCGAGTTGGGAGCCAAAGCGCTTACTGATATGGGAGACCTTAATCGACATGTAGGGTGTATTTTATTGTAAAAGTAAACAATGATGAATTACAAGCTTTTAAAAAACAGAAATCTCCCTTGCAGTTCGAAATGGGTTTAAGCAGATTTTGCGTGATCTTAAGACTATAATCCCGTTCATTGCACTGCATTATTTCCAGTAAAGCGTGCATTTTACCATAAATAATTCAGCATAAGAGGTGAAATCTGAAAAAATCCTAAAAAAATGGGATGCCCCATGGCAGTTGCAAATTAATAGCTACTTTAGCCACAGATAGTAACAACAATGACTTCTACGTATTTCTGGACCGGGTTTTATTTCTACTTCTTTTACCGAAGAGGGCAGGGACCGTTGTAGACTACGCAGAGAGTTTGTAAGATAGGGTCCCGTTTTAACGGGATTTTTTTTTGTACAAAAACAGCTCACAAATGGTGCCAGTTCGAGTGGCAATTCAGGGAATAAAGGGTTCAAACCACCACCAGGTCGCGGACGATTTTTTTAAATCTGATATGGAATTGGTAGAATGCCTGTCATTCCACGCCCTTGTGGATGCACTCCTGGCAGGAAAGGCCGACAAGGGGGTTATGGCTATAGAAAATTCAATAGCAGGATCCATCATCCCCAATTATGCCCTGGTGTGTGAAAATCATTTGCATATCATCGGAGAACACTATTTGAATATCCATCACCATCTGATGGCCCTGCCGGGTCAGGAGATATCGGATTTAAGCGAGGTGCGAAGTCACCCGATGGCCTTGTTGCAATGCAGGGAATATCTCAAAACCCAACCCCATATTAAAATGGTAGAAGATGTGGATACGGCGGAAACGGCTCATAAGATTCACCAGAAGCAATTAAGGGGCATCGCAGCCATTGCGCCCCAGGTGGCTGCCACCTTATATGGCCTTGACATTCTAGCCCGGGATATTCAGACCATTCCAAACAACGCCACACGGTTTATTGTGGTAAAAACCACGAACAAAGTCCTGCCCCGGGAAGAGATCGATAAGGCTTCCCTGCGGTTTATTACGGATCATAAAAGGGGCAGTCTGGCAACTGTATTGAATGTTATGAGCGATTGCAACCTGAACCTCACCAAGATTCAATCCCTGCCGGTTATTGAGACCCCCTGGAAGTACTCCTTCTTTGTCGACGTCACTTTTGAACATTATTCCGATTTTGAGAAGGCAAAATCCCTGATTTCTATTTTAACGGAGGATTTTCAACTCCTGGGAGAATATAAAAATGCACGCATATGATACAGATTGCTGACAGATTACAAAAGGTTCAGGAATATTACTTCTCCAGGAAATTGCGGGAAGTACGCGGGCTTAAGGAGGCTGGACATCCCATTCTCAATATGGGAATTGGTAGCCCGGATCTGCCCCCTTCGCCGGAAGTACTCCAAACGCTGACGGATTCCCTGAAGGATCCCGGGGCGCATCAGTATCAAAGCTATCAGGGCCTTCCGGAGCTCCGACAGACCATTGCGGATTTCTACCAAAAGAAATTCGGGGTAGGATTGGATGCCCAGTCAGAAGTATTGCCCCTGATGGGATCAAAGGAGGGAATCATGCATATCAGTATGGCTTTTCTGAACCCCGGAGATCGGGTGTTGATTCCCGACCCGGGGTATCCCACCTATGGGTCGGTAACGCGGTTGGTGGGAGCAGAGGCAATTCCCTATGCCCTTACCGAGTCCAATAACTGGTTCCCGGATCTGGCAGCCCTGGAGGCGGGGGGATTGAATGGCGTCAAACTGATGTGGGTGAGTTATCCACATATGCCCACCGGCGCCGTAGCCACGCGCCAGCAACTCCTTGAACTGGTTCGTTTTGCGCGAAGAAACAAGATCCTCCTGGTCAATGATAACCCTTATAGTTTTGTATTGAGTCGTCACCCCCTGAGTATTCTTGAAATTCCGGACGGACAGGGATATGTACTGGAGCTGAATTCGCTCAGTAAAACTTTTAACCTCGCGGGCTGGCGTGTGGGAATGCTCCTCGGCAATGCCGATCTCCTGCAGGCCGTACTCAAGGTGAAAAGCAATATGGATTCCGGGATGTTTTATGGAATTCAGAAAGGCGCCATAGCGGCCCTGAGAAGCGGGTCTGAATGGTTCGATGCCCTGGATGAGACCTACAGGGTGCGCAGGGCAGGTGTTTTCCAGGTAGCCGACCGTCTGGGTTGCAGCTATGACCCGAGGGCGGTGGGGATGTTTGTCTGGGCGCGTTTACCGGAAGGCAGCCCGGATGCTGAAACCTACGTGGATCAATTATTATATGAGAAACACATCTTTGTCGCCCCGGGTACTGTATTTGGCCCGCAGGGGGAGGGCTATATTCGGTTTTCGCTCTGTGTACCCCAGGAACAGATCCGGGAAGCCCTCAAGCGCCTCGAACCCGTGCGCGCAGCAGACAACCTGACTAAAGAAACAGAAAGATGAAAGCAGTAATTATAGGAGTCGGACTCATAGGGGGGTCATTTGCCCGGGATCTGAGAAATGCGGTACCCGGGGTTGAAATTGCCGGGGCGGACCACAATGAAACCCATCTCGATATGGCCGTAACCCTGGGGCTGGTAGACCGGGCCATGGAGGATGGAGATTTGGAGGTAGCGGATTTGGTCTTGCTCAGTATACCCGTCAATAGTCTTTTGAATGAATTGCCCCGGGTTCTGGATGCGGTTGGGGAGCACACCCTTGTTCTGGATGCGGGATCTACAAAGGCTGAAATTTGCCGAGCCGTTTCCACACATAGCCATAGACGTAATTTTTTGGCCTGCCACCCAATCGCCGGAACGGAATTTACGGGACCACAAGCTGCTGTTTCAGGTCTTTTCGAAGGAAAAACAAATATCATATGCGAAGTGGAACAAACCGCCTTTCGGATTCAGGAACGCGCACTGGACCTCTTTGGGAAGATGGGGATGCGGATACGGTATATGAATCCCGAAGCCCACGACCGGCATATTGCCTATGTTTCACACCTTTCACATATAAGTGCCTTTATGCTGGGGAAAACGGTGATTGAAAAAGAGCGGA
>NZ_JBAVZJ010000537.1:0-5173 GCF_049588695.1 Robiginitalea sp. | reverse complement strand
AGGTTAAAGGTGACTGCCTATGGTGAAGCCACGGTCGAGTATGTGGGTTCCCCGGATATAGACAAAGGAATTGTCATAGGGGAAACGACCATCCGGAAAATTGAGTAAACCGATTCTGTAGCATTTGGCAGGAGGTATGGCGTTAAGGGCTCAAGGTTCAAAAGTTCAAAGTTCAATTCGGGCCGTATTCCGTATCTTTGATACTCGATAACCTTAAAAAAAACTGTAATGCGCAAATACTATTTCGTTCTGGCGCTTGGCGCCCTGACTCTTCTGGCTTCTTGTAAAACAGATAAAAAGAAGACTCCGCCTGAAGAAAAGGTGGCCGTGGAAGAGCAGCCTATGACTGAAATAATAGATATACATGCTGATGTAATACTTGTGGATGAACACCATTTTGACAAGGTGCCGATTACCTCACATGGCCGGAAGATTATTGAAGGTGGTGAAGTTTCCCTGGAGGCCGAGCCAAAGGATGTGAAAGTGCATACAGCTGAAGAGATGCATGCAGCTTTGATTGAAAATGAATATGAGACCCGGGAGGTGGACCTCACCCAGGCGGTGTTTACACTGGATGAGACGGAAACCTTCGTGGCGTATAATAAGAAGGATGAACAAATCGGTGTATTGCAGTTGGTTTCCGATGGCAATGGTGAGATCAGTAAAATTGCATTTACAGATAAGAACCACAAAGACACCTACGACGTTCAAAACGGGATGACGGCTAAGGAAGCCAGACAACTGAGGCGCAGGTTAAAGCACGTAAAGCGGAAAACGGATCATTACCTTTATGATGATCAGTCCAATATCATGTACCTGCTGGATATTAAGGATGATATGGGAAATGAAATTACGGCCGCCGAAATTGACAAGGCTGAAATTCGTGCCATTGTCTGGGAGAAGAAAGACAAATCAGAATAGATTTCTTTTGACTTAACGCGGTTTATAGAATTTAAAAGAGCTGTATAATTACGGCTCTTTTTCTTGTTACTAAGCCTTCAGACCGGCCTGTGGAATTTAGATCAGTTGTAACGGGATCCTTAAACCTAAACTTGTAGAAGCCTGCCCAGGTTTTGGTCCCCTCCGGACTTACTCCCCGGAGCCAAAGGTAAAGCTAAAGGGAAAGTGAACAGTTTCTTAGAATCCAGAATTACCATGACGCGATTTACCGTTTTATTGCTTCTATTTTTAGGGTTACAACCCTTAGCCGTGACCCGGGTGCAGGCCCAGGAGGTATTCCTCCATGAATTCGACTTATCGAAGGGTTTGTGGGGTAGGGAGCACTGGGGCTTGCAGGCCACAGCCAACTGGAAGCATATCTACAATAAGATAGGATGGAGCAGGGTAGGAGTATCCCCCGTGCTGGACTACACTACTGGTCCATGGACTTTTCAGGGTGGCGTCGGCTCTGCTTTTACCTTTGATTCTGAAATCGACAATTTCTGGGAGGTCAGGCCGTGGGTAGCGCTTAATTTCAGGTTTACCCTTTTACAGAAAATCCTGGTGGAACAGCGATTCCGTTCGGAATGGCGTGAGTTTTATACATCCGGGGATTTAAAACCCGAAAACTATCACCGTTTTCGCTATGGATTGGGGCTTGTATTTCGCCTCTGGGATAACCCCCGCTGGTCCCAGCGCCTGGGTTTTGAATGGTATATACTCGACTCCCCGGCGGCTTATGAGCGCTTCCCCAATGAGCGGGATTACAACCTCACATTTATCCACCTCTTACCCAATAACCATCAAATTACTTTTGGGTTTGAATTGGAGTCCTATCTGAATTCCCAGCTTCGGGCAGATGGGCATGCCTACCTGTTGATACTGGGATTCCGGATTTAGGCGGGACTTTGGTTCAAGGGTTGAAAGTTCAAGGTTCAAGGTTCAAGTTGGCAGTAGCCAGGGGCAGTTGGCGGTACTGATTTTGATTTCTTGAAGGGGCTGGTGCGTTTTGTGCGTACTGCGACTGCGTACCGAAGACTCAGGTAGGGGTTCAAAGTTCAAGGTTCAAAGTTGAATTTGGCAGTGGCTGGTGGCAGACGGCAGGAGGGAGGTGATTTCCTGCAAGGGGTCAATTAAATAAGATCTTTAGTGTAGCATTGGGTGTAATACCCAGGGACTCCTGCAAAACCTGCTGGGGATTGCCCTGATCCGCAAGCGTATAAAAGGTATTGATTGAATTGATCCTGTTAGTCACATTCCACACGGACAGGCCCGCCTGAATTCCGATAGCATCACTTAGTTTACTTCTGTAAATGGCCGATACATCCAGTCGGAAGTAGTCCTCCAGTTGGTTTGCATTCACAGGGCCATAGTTAATCTGATTTCCTGCCTGGGCGTCATCTGCCTCGGGGGCCGTAAAAGGTTTCCCGGTGCGCCAGTTGCCCCCAAGGGCGAAATAAAACCGGCCTGCGGAATAAGTGATTCCACTGCTGAGTGTGTGGCGAATGTCAAAATTGCTTCTGAAGTCTGTTTCGTCGAGTTCGGGAAAGTTGTACTGGTTTTTCAGGTACCCATAGCTGAGCCACGTATTCAAGTTGTTGAACTGTTTTCTCAATAACAGCTCAAGACCGTATGCATCGTAGTTTCCGGCAGATTTAACGAATTCATACGCATCGGTAAACCCCTGGCTTTGGGTCGTAATGCCTTCCACTCCTTTAAAAAATCCCACGGCGTTGATCAACCAGTCCTTGCGAACATAACTCAAGCCCAGTGATCCCTGCCGGCTGCGGATTATGGGAATATCATCATTGTTGGAAAGCTGCCAGCGCCTTTTTTCAACCCCCAGAAAATCGTTTTGAAAGTTAATAATCTGGGAGGTGTTCTGATGTTTAAATTCACCCAATACCTCCAAATGGAACCATTGCAGGAATTCATGGTTCAGGCTGAGCCGGGGTTCTACCAGAAATTTCCTGAACTTATCGAGGTAATTCACCCGCACCCCTCCATTAAAAGAGGTCCTTCTATCCGGGGAATTCCAATGGATTTCTGAAAATACCCCGTGGGTCCTGAGAACCTCCCCGATCAACCTCCGGAAAATTGGGTTATCCACATCGTCGAGGTTGGTAATTTTTGTCTCGACAAAATGGTAGCCGTTTCCCCATTCCAGGGTTTCAGAAAGGTTTTTCCGGCCAATAGCGCGAATACCGGTTTCAGAGACGCTATTTTCCTGAAGGAATCGCTGGTCCTGCAGTACATTGGCATTAATAGCCCTCAGTTTGTAATCCGATTGGTAAATGGAAAATTCCGTCGTGAAATCCGAAGTCCAGTTCCGGGTGTGGTACAGCCCAAAGGCCGTACTCTTTTGTTCTATGCTGCTTTCCTTCTCGACTTCGATACCCTCCAAAACGGCATTCTCGTTAAAAACAACCTGATTGGCGGTATGTATAAAATTGAGGCGTAACAGGTCTTTATCGGTCGGTTTGGACAGTAACCGTGCAGAGGCGTCATAGAAGTCAAAAGCTACATCAGTATTGGTAACAGAAGTCTGGTTTCTTTCAATTTCGGTGTCCTGGGCGATCCGTTTGAAGTATTCGGAGTAGGTGGGGGTTTCAAAAAGGTCACTAATGGCTTTTCTTCCTGCGAGCTGAACAGATGTGTTTTCTCCAAGAGGGACATCGATAAAACCATTGGCGTCGATCATATTGAGGCCGAGGCTTCCTTTGAATTCCGGATTGATCATTTTGTCTGTACCCATGGCGATAGTACCACTTACCCCGTCTGTCATTGCCGCGGAGGTCCCATTTTTCTGCAGTTGCACTTTTTGGGTAATCTGCGGGTTATACATGGAAATCAGCCCGAAAAAATGCCCCGACTGGTACATTTTTATATCGTCCCATAAGATCAGGTTCTGGTCATGGCTGCCGCCCCTGATATTGATATTCGACACGGTTTCATCGATGCTTTGTATCCCTGGAAATGCCTGTACGGACTGCAGTACATCCCCTTCCACCAGTCCCGGCAGGATAGTAAACTTGTCAAAATCCAGCTGGAATACCCCGTTGTCCAGTTTGTCCATCCCCCGTATCAGGTAATCTGAGAGGACAATCTCAGTCAGGTTTTGCCGGTCCTCAATCAGGTAGACCGGGCCACATTTCGAGGTATTGAAGAACCGGTATTCGCGCCGAATGCTCCGATGTCCGATATGCCGTATCAGCACCACGTCTGTAGGATCTGTAACGGTCAGTTCAAAATAGCCCTCCGCATTGGATATCGTGCCATTGCCACCGGATTGGACGGTGGTGTAGGGCAGGGGTTCAGAGGTGTCCTTGTCCCGAATATACCCGCATAGCAAAAGGGGTTTGGGCGTTATCGAAATCAGGGATTCTGAAATGAAATTAAAATCGAGTCCGGTCTGAACTTTGAGGAATTCAACACACTGGTTAAGATCGAGGTCTTTTTCAGGGGCGGGCACCTCGAGGTCCTGAATGAGGTCAGAGGCATAGTTAAACTGCACCTTGTAGCGCTCCTGAATATCGTTCAACACAGTCAGGAGCGGTGTGCCAGCCCCTGGTTCTTGCCCAAACAGCGAAGCGCTGAAGAGGCAGACCAAAAGGCTGAAAAGGAATATTCGGTTATTGCTCACGCGGCTTCACCCTGACTTCATTGTTTTTATTTATGCTATAACTCAACCCCATGGGTTCTGTAATAGATTTAAGGGCCAATTCGAGGTTTCCATGTATAAAACCTCCGGTAAAAAGTTGTTCGGTGTCTATAGCTTCCAAGAGGACCTTCACATCGTATTGCCGCTGCAGTTCTGCAAAAACCTCACTCATCGGCACGCGCTGGAAATCACTGGTATTCCGGGTCCATCGTGGAAAGGAATCGGTATTTTTCCCTGAAGTAACTACCCCGTTAGAAATCCTGAAATTATCGCCCTCCCGGAGCACTGTGGTGTGGTCCCCCGAAACCACTTTTACCTGACCTTCAAAACAACGTACCTCAAATACCCTGCCCCTGTGCCTAACATTGAACTCAGTACCCAGGACGCTTACAGTTCCTGCCGACGTGGCTACTACAAATTTCGCCCCTTTGGCTACATCAAAAAATGCCTCCCCCTCCAGTTGTACTTCCCTGTTGTCTTCCCATGTACTTTCGTTAAAGGCTATTTCGGTCAGGGCGTTGAGCGCTACTGAGGAGGCATCCGGGAGGGTAATTGTAGTCTTTTCACCAACCC
>NZ_JBAVZJ010000536.1:0-3342 GCF_049588695.1 Robiginitalea sp. | reverse complement strand
GGCATGAAAGATACCATGGCCGCGGGAGAGTACGAGGTAAAGACGGTTGTGGGTCTTTTGATGGGGCTTTCCATAACCTTCGCTGGTGAAAAGCAACACAGGTATTACGCGGCGTTTTGGGTAGAGGGCATTCCCCTCCTTGCCCTGGCACTCCTCCTGTGGTTCCGGAATTAAGCCTCTTCGGACAGGTCGGGGTGAAGTCGCAATTTCAACCTTGATTTTTCCTCGGCTGAGAGTGTCTTGATATCGGCCTGATCGCACAGGTCCGAAAGTTGCCGGTTTTTCCTGGAAAAGGAAGCACAGGATTTACAGATAAACAGATGCATCCAAAGCTGGAATCGCTCCCGGAAACCCGCTTCCCGGTACTGTGTTTTACTGCATATTACTGCGGCTTTGTCACATGAAATCATCTCAGGTATTTTTAAACCACTGTGTATTGAGGCATTCCATCAGAGCAGTTCGCGCCCTGTGAACCATCACCCACAAATTAGACGGTGAAATATTCAATTCTTTACAAATATCTTCGGTTGCCCAGTGCTCTATGGTCTTTAAAGAAAAAGCCCGGGCGTGATTTTGGGGTATTTGGGAAAGGCAATTTTCAATAGCCAAACCCAGTTCCGAATTCTCCATGGAGTCATTTTCCCGGACACTCTCCGGATCCGCAATTTGCCTTTGGAGGAGGTTACCCTCACCACTGGGATCAAATTCCGAACTCAAAGGGACTTCAGCTTTGGCCTTTTGGCTGTTTGATCTCCGGTAATGGTCGATGATCTTATGTTTGAGGATGGCCACCAACCAGGTTCTTTCCGCTGCATTGCCCTTAAAACTTTTCGAGGCCTGCAGGGCAGCGACAAAGGTATCCTGAAGGATGTCTTTTGCGATATCCTCATCGCCCACCCTCGAAATCGCGTAGTTATAAAGGTAGTCGGCGTAGCGATCTACCCAGGCTTCCGGATTTAATGTCGTTTGTTTCCCTTTAGAATCCACGTCGTTAAAATAACGGATTTTTAAAGAATAGATTTATATTTAAGCCTCTAAGATATGATGTTGTGAAAAAAATTGGATTTCTATTTGTGCTGGCATTTCTGCTGTTTTCCTGTCAGGAGAAACGCCAAATGCCCATCGCGGATTTTTCAAATGAAGTGCTCGGGCCTAACGACCTCCTCATCGATGTGCGTACCCCTGGCGAATATGCAGAAGGACACTTTGATGGTGCGGTCAATATCGATTGGATGTCTGAAGACTTCATCGACTCCTGGGATACCATTCCCAAAGGAGGAAAAGTTTACCTCTATTGCAAAAAAGGTGGGCGCAGTGCCATGGCGGCTGATGTCCTGGATTCTCTGGGATACCGGGTCGTGGACCTTACCGGGGGTTGGGATGTCATTACCGCTGAAAAGCAATAGTACTCCGGGGGCTTCCTGTAACAGGGCTCAGGATTTGGCATCGGCCAGGCCTGCCCGTTCCAGCAGGGCCTGGGGATCGGGTTTGCGGCCGCGGAACCTGACGTATAAATCCATAGGATCTTCAGTACCTCCTTTGGAGAGGATATTCTCCTTGAATTTACCGGCCACTTCTTTGTTGAAAATTCCTTTTTCACGGAAATACGAGAACGCATCGGCATCCAGTACTTCGGCCCATTTATAGCTATAGTAACCCGCGGAATACCCCCCTTGAAAAATATGTGAAAAAGAAGTACTCATGCAGGTTTCGGGGTGCTCCGGAAGGAGCCTTGTCTCTGCGAAAGCTGCGGTTTCGAATGCTTTTACATCGCCCACAGCTGAAGGGTCCCCACTGTGCCAGGCCATATCCAGCTTTCCGAAACTAAGTTGGCGGACTGTGGCGATCCCTTCCAGAAAATTAGCACTCGCCCGAATGCGCTCAACGAGATTTTCCGGGATTACTTCACCCGTTTGGTAGTGTTTGGCAAAAAGGGCCAGCGCCTCGGGTTCATAGCACCAGTTTTCCATCATCTGGCTGGGGAGCTCCACAAAATCCCAATACACCGAAGTGCCCGACAGGCTCGGATAGGTACTGTCTGCAAGCATGCCGTGCAGGGCGTGCCCGAATTCGTGAAACAAGGTTGTCACTTCGTTAAAAGTAAGCAGTGACGGGGTGGTTTTAGTGGGCCGGGTAAAATTACAGACAATGGAAATATGGGGTCTTTCGTTTTTACCTTCCTTTCGAAACTGAGGTTTATAGGAGGTCATCCAGGCACCGGCCCTTTTGCCCGGCCTCGGATGGAAATCGGCATAGAATACAGCTATAAAATTGTCCCTTGCATCGCGAACCCTGAACCCTGTGACTTCTTCGTGATAGGTCTCAATGGCAGGGTCTTCTTCAAAATGGAGACCGAATAAATCCCCTGCAATCCGGAACATTCCCTCAAGTACACTACTGAGTTCAAAATACGGTTTAAGCTCAGACTCGTCCAGATCAAAAGTTTCCTTTTTCAGCTTTTCAGAGTAGAAGCTGCTATCCCATTTTTGAAAGGTTTCAACGCTATCGGTTTTTAAGGCGTAATCCTTTAAATCCTGTGTTTCCCGCTGCGCGGCAGGCAGGGCTTTTGCAAGGAGATCCTCCAGAAACTCCTGTACGGCGTCCGGGGTCTTGGCCATGCGTTCTTCCAGCACGAATTCGGCGTGATTCTTATATCCCAGTAACCGGGCGCGCTGGAATCTCAGGGAGGCTATCTCTTTGAGTACTTCCCGGTTATCCAGGTCATCACTGTGGAATGCCCGACTGCCAAAGGCTATGGCCATTTTTTTACGCAATTCGCGCTTGTCGGCATATTTCATAAAGGGCAAGTAGCTCGGATAATCAAGGGTGAAAAGCCAACCTTCCAGGCCTTCCCCCTCGGCCAGCGATCGGGCCCCTTCACGGGCGGATTCCGGAAGCCCCGAAAGATCGTCGGGATCGGTCAGGTGCAGTTTGAACTTTTGCGTTTCTGCGAGGACGTGTTCCCCAAAAGTGAGTTTGAGTTTTGAAAGCGCTTTATCGATCTCGCGTAGTTTTTCTTTGTCTGCATCGGACAAAAGGGCCCCATTGCGCTGAAAATTCCGGTACTTCTTGCTGAGCAACATTTGTTCCTCCTCATTGAGCGCTGTGTTTTCTATGGTTTCATAAACCGTCTGCACCCTTTTAAACAGGGGCTCATTCAGCGTGATGTCATTGGCAAATGCCGCCAGCATAGGGGAGATTTCCTGGGCGAGCTTCTGTATTTCCGGATTGGTTTCGGCTGAATTCAGATTGAAAAAAATACTGGCGATTCGTTCTAATTCATAACCTGCATAGTCCAGGGGCGCAATAGTGTTATCAAAAGTTGGGGGGTTGGGATTATTG
>NZ_JBAVZJ010000535.1:0-2852 GCF_049588695.1 Robiginitalea sp. | reverse complement strand
TGTCTCCCTGGTATTCCCCAATGGCGTAAAACGGATGTCCCAGAAGGGCCATGACATATTTCTCTTTAGACGCCTTCAGAACAGATTCAAGCCATTCGAGCTGAAGATTATCTACTTTTCGCCTGACACCGGTATCGATGGCCAAAAAGACAAACTCCTCGGTGGATACCTGAAAGAAGGGTGCATTTTGATGCCCTGTCGGCATTTGGTACTCTTTCCTCAGGTAAGACGCCTGGGCTATGAGTTCCCGGACCTCATCCGAATCGGTAAGGGTCAGGCCGTGATCGCTCTCGATTCGGGCTTCCATTGCCCGCATGGCGGCCTGGGGTGTAAAGAAGGTAGCGGTAAAACCCTCCAGGGCATCATACCAGTCGTGGTTGCCGGGAATGGCGTAAATGGGTTTGGTAATCCCTTTAAACGGGAGGAAGAATTTTCGCTCGTAATCGCGCATGGCCCCGGAGGGGTACACGATATCTGAGGAAATGACCATAAAACTGATGTCGGGCTTGTTGGTAACTGCCAATAACTGATCCTTGAGGATGAGCTGGGAGGCATCCCCTTCCCCGGGGTCTCCAATGACTACAAAGGAGAAGTCCCCGGATGCAGGAAGCCCTTCGGGCTGGAGCCTAAAAGCATTTGGCCCAATCTTTTCACCGTTCGCTGCCACCATGGCTTCCCGCCAGACTTCGGTTCGGGAGCCGGCAAAACCATCCCATATCCCGGAGGCCCAGTTTTCGGTATCAAAATACCAGCTCATACCCAGTACAGGCATTATGGCGGCCAGTAAAGCAGCAAAGGGCAGGCCTATCTTGAGTCCGTTCCTGAAAGCAGTGGAGAATGAATAAGAGGATTTTCGCATGGATATCGAAAGATCCAGTTGATACTCGACCCACCAGTTGACGGGCCGTCTCAGACTTAAAAAGTGCCATTCAGATTGGGGGACTTTATGTGCCCAATTGTAAGATCGTTTCAGGAAAACACTATTGAGTTTTTTGAAGAGGCTTCTGAAGGGGCTTATAATCCCATAGGCCACTACAAGGGCTATAAACATGTCTCCGATAACAGCGACAACGGGAGAAAGAATGCCAAATTTGGAGCGATCGAAGCCCATTCTTCCCAGGTGAATAAAAAACAACGTAAGTATAAAGATCAGAATCCAACTCAGGTCCACCCGGGCTCTTTGCTCATCCTCATCTTCGAGTTTGTGAGTTAGTGCCACGAGACCGGGATTGTCTGCAACACCCAGGTCCTCGATGATGTCTTTCGAGACATTCTTAACATTACCCAGTTTTGCGGTAAATAAATTGTAGACGGTACCTAGTATCCGCAAGGCGCCCCCCAGGGCTACGACCCATGCAAAACCTTTGCCTTCGAAGGTAAGGATCAACACGACAATAAGGATGTTGCCAAGGCCGGGCAGGAGATAATTCAATTTGGCATTGTCGTGATCTTTACGCTTAAAATAGAAATACAGGGACCTCAAGGCGTCTGTAAGGAGCAGAATACTTACAATTTGAACAAGGGGGTGGTTTTGAAACAGTTGGGCATTCACAAGGAATATACCGATGAGCAGGGTGATACCCCCGCTGATCCACGCGGAATTCCTGGCGTGGTTCTCCGCACGTTTAAAACCGTGCAACAATTCAAGAATCGCGGCCCAAAGAAGTAAGCCCCCGATATAGTTTGCAGGATCCACCAGGTCTCGGAACATAGCGAGGATAGCAAGAGCGGCTAGTATAAACCCAATACCGGAATAAATGTATCGTTGTTGGACAAAGCTGAAAAGGGAGTTTTTATTTTCGGGTTTCTTCATAGTTGGTTCTCAGTAGCTATCCTGGCGAGTTCATATAGCTTCGAAATCTGATTGGAATGTTCGTAGTGTTCCTGCATGTGTTTCCGACCCGCCAGGCCCATTTCCCTGGCACGCTCGGGATTCTCACAAAGTTTAATCATATACTGCCCCATGGCTTTGTCATCACCTTCTTCCACCAGGTATCCCGTCTTTTCATGGATCACCGCGTCCGGTATTCCCCCGTGCCGTGTACTGACCACAGGTAGTCCTGAGGCGCTGGCTTCCATGATTCCCACAGGGGTCCCTTCCGTATCCCCGTTGGGGGCGGTGAGCGAATGCTGTACAAAGGCCAGGGATTTCTGCATCAGTGCGCTTACCTGTTCATGGTCTAATACGCCTGTGAACTTCACGGATTTTTTCATCCCGAGTTCATTGACAAGAGCTACACAGTCTTCATAGAGCCCGTCTTTTTTTCCAGCCAGGGTAAGGGTGGCCTCCGGGAATTTTGCCAGGACCCCATGAAAAGCACGAAGGGTATGTAAGGGGCTTTTTTTAGGGGTAAATCGCCCTACACCAACAAAATGTTTTTCCCTATTCATTTCTTTGGAAGGGGTAAATTTTGAGGTATTGACCCCCGAGGGTATAATCCTGATTTTTTCTTCGGGTGCCCCGAGGGAAATCAATTGATTTTTGAGCCGCTCGGAAACGGCAATCAGGAAGGAGGCATAGTCGAAGAGGGTGATATATCTCTCCCGGTATTGGGAGAGCAATTTCTTATCGGTGGCGTCATGTCCCCTGAATACGGCCAGCAGTGGAATATTCAGCGCCCTGCACGGAGGGATCATATGGACTGCTGAGATCCCGTAATTGGCCAGAACAACGTCAATTTTATGGTTTTTTAGGTACTTCTTTACACCGTAATCGCTGAAGTAATTGTTTCGGCCTAAAAGTAACTTGAGTCCCTTATGTGCGAGCCAGAAGGCCGTGGGGCTCAAAAGGGTGCCATCTTCCTCCCGTTCGGGATAGCGTCCGCTGTGAAGGGTATACACAGTGCTTCGTT
>NZ_JBAVZJ010000534.1:0-2448 GCF_049588695.1 Robiginitalea sp. | reverse complement strand
GTACTCCTGGATTTGTAAATAGCCTTTATCGGTTTTGATGGCCATTCCCGATCGACATCATAACTGGTCTGAAAAAGGTCATAAGCTTCGATTAGTCGTTTCAGGGTGTCATCCTCGCTCCCATCGTTGACAACCATGATATCATAATTCCCGTAGCGAAGCGCAAGGAGGGATCGCACATTCTCCACAATGGTCAGCGATTCGTTATAGGCCGGAGCAATAATTGTAATGCTAGGAGCCAAAGGGGTGTCCAGAAGGTTACTGAGATCCCCAATACTGTGCTTTTTCCTGTAGTGGAGCGAACTCCTCGAAGACAGGTAACCAATGGTGGTGAAGAGGGTAAACAGCACCAGTGCAAACACCAGAAATACGATGTTGATATACTCAACTGACATTTGGAAAAGATCCTTAAACATCGGTATCGTTTTTTGTTCCTTTTAGATAATTCAGAAACCGGTTATATCCGTTTTCGGATTCAGGGTGCAGGTCCCTTCCCGATTGCCCTTTTTCCTGGATTTTAAAATCCTGATCGGGTGAGAAGTTCAAATCCTCTATTTCAGAGGGCTCATCCCCCGGATCCGTACCGTTGCGTTTTTCTTCTTCTGCTGAAGGAGTCCAAATAGCAGAAGTTTCCATTTTTTCGTCAGGACCTGGATCTATATTGAGTTTTTTGGTCAGCAGGGCGTGTTCCTTTCGGGCTCCGACTCGAATCCTGTGATCGGGATCCTCGAACAAACCCTTTAGGAATGCGAGCTCTTTTTTTCCGCCAACCGCGTGGATTTGATCCAAAAGGATGAGCTTGGACTCTGTATCATAGGACCTGAAGAATTCGTGAAAAATAGAAAAGCAACTTAATTCCGTTGTCCCCTGAGTTATCCCGGAGTGTTCTCCGGGACTTTCCGCTGCCAAATGGATATCCTCAGAATCCACCTCAAACTCGGGGAAAAGCAAATTGGCGAAGTCAGCCTCTTCAAAGGCCTCGTCCTCTTTTTGTTCAGGAGGGGGACCACCTCCCGTACCCGGAATGAACTCGGTTTCAAGGACTCTTTCCGTCTCCCGTAGTTCCTGCAACAGGATTTCCCTTAAAATACCCGCATACCCGGTAGCTCCGGACAATAACTCTACCTCTACTTCGAGCTCCCGGACCCATTCCGGCAGATTTTGGCTTGCAATCTTCCCAGGGGTATTCTGAGCGATGTTCGTGACCCAGGGTAAAAATTCAGATGAGCCCTGCTTTGGGGTATCCTGTACTGGTTCCGAATTGAGAATATCGAGCAATTCTTCAATGATACAATCTCCAAAGACCTGTTCGTGCTCCTCCGTCCAGGCTTCAAAGGCCAAATCCACTGGAGTTTCTATTAAAAACCCTTCGAGATCTTCCTCCGCAGGACTTTTTGCATCACCAGTATTATGTGGCCTGAGAGCTGTTGTGAAATCAGGTCTCAACGTATGCAACAGTACGGTTTCGGACGAGAAAAGATCATCTGTGATGTTTGCTTCCCTGGGGTCTTCCTCAGGCAAGTTCGATATGTTCTTTGCACTATTGTCGGAGGTTTCTGGCGCCCAAAGTTCCAATTCGCCCTGAATGCCCATTTCGGTCAGACCAACCACTGGTTGCAATGCATTGACTGCCAATCGTGCCTTGGAACGCACCAAAAAGGAGGCATCGGCACGGGCCTGCTGATCCAACCAGGAAATATCTTCAGTATTTCCAATAGCCTGAAGGGCATGGAGAATATGAATTTTCAGTTCACTGGAAGCTTTTTTGTAAATTGACCGAAGTGACCAACGCGCCGGGTCATATTGAAAGTCCCCTATACACTCCACGGCGGCAACCTGAATACGTTCAGATTTATGGTTGAGAAACATCAGTAAGGCTTGCTGTGCATCCATCTGCCTGAAAACCCGAATAAGTCTCAAAGCAAACAAGACTACCTCCTGATTTTCAGACACGAGCCAATCCCTGAAACTCGGTACTGTAAATTCCGAGTTAGAGGTTAGGATTTCCAAGATTTTCACTTGTTGCCATTGCGATATGGGATAACGGGCCGTATCGAGGAAGAATTGAATTCCTTCCTCTTTCAGTTGAACCGTAGCCAGTTGGGCCTGTTTTCGAACGACGCTGTTCTTGCTGTTAATATGCGCTTTGATGGCATCATAGGCCTGACTGACCTGCATCTCAGTCAGTTCCGAAATCGCTCTTGAGACCGTATCCCATTTGCGACTCTCCAGTTGCTGCAAAGCCCTGTCATGCAATCCGAAATACTGGTATAAGGCCGAAATCTGCTTTCGGGTCTCAGGAAGTCCATCCCGCTGAACCTCCAACATAATCTCGGTGATTACCTTCCGATCCAAAGGATTGTTGAGGAAATTTCGAATTTCCATTTTCGTCCAGAGTAAATCAGCCTCATTTTCCTTTGTGGATTCCACCTGCTGAAGCAGATAATT
>NZ_JBAVZJ010000533.1:0-3583 GCF_049588695.1 Robiginitalea sp. | reverse complement strand
ATTTGAGAATCAAACGTACAGGAATAGCAACTATTGTTAATATCGATGGAAACGATCGGATCTTCGGTGTACTGCAGCACTTCCTTGAATTCGTTTTGGGAAAACGCTCTAAAAGTAGCATTAATTTCCTCAATACTAGTGGGTTTAAGGACGTTTGCCGTAATGTCGGTAAGGGAACCATTTGGAACGGGTACCCGTATACCGCAACCCCCTATTGCCGTAGCCAGATGTGGGAATATTCGGGTGAGTGCCTTGGCGGCCCCGGTTGTGGTAGGGACTATGGATTGTCCGGCTGCGCGGGCCCTTCTCAGGTCCCGATGTGGACGATCGTGCAGGCTTTGGTCGGAAGTATAGGAGTGTACAGTTGTGATATAGGCCTGTTGGATGCCGCAGAGTTTATCGAGAATTTCAATCATAGGGGCGGCATTGTGCGTGGTGCACGATGCATTACTGAAAATCAGATCCTGAATGCCCAGGGTTTCGTGATTGATGCCATAAACCACCATGGGGATATCTTCCTCAGGCGGGGGGGCTGTAAGCATGACTTTTGGGGCTCCGGCCTTAAGATGCCCCATAAGGCTCTGCCGGGTCTTGAACCTGCCCGTGGCTTCAATGACCAGATCAACTCCGGCATGTGCCCAGGGAATGTTTCCGGTATCTTCTCCATGGGAAAAACGGGTTGCGCCTTTGGGTGTAATCAGGTTATTCCCTTCCACAGATACCGCATCGGGAAATATTCCGTGAATACTGTCGTACTTCAGCAGGTGCGCAAGCGTATGGATGTCGGCGACATCATTGATGGCCCCCACGTGTATATGGGGTTCCTCGCGGAGCAGTCTGAAAAGCGTACGACCGATACGCCCGAATCCGTTAATTCCCAGGGTGATGCTTTTCATTTTCCTTGAGCAGGACAGCGTCTGTGCCCCCTTAATCTATGTGTTTGTGGGCTTTGTAGGAAGAGCGCACCAACGCACCGCTCTCCACATGGCGGAAACCCATTTCCAACCCAACCTCACGGTACTCCTCAAATTCCTCAGGGGTGACAAATCGTTTAACAGGCAGGTGTTTTTTGGAGGGTTGGAGGTATTGTCCGATAGTGACAATATCCACTCCTGCACCCCGTAAATCGTCAAGGGTCTGGAGAACTTCTTCCCGGGTTTCCCCGAGTCCCAGCATAATCCCGGATTTTGTTCTTCGGGCACCCGATTCTTTAAGATACTTCAAGACGCCCAGGCTACGGTCGTATTTTGCCTGTATACGTACCTCCCGCGTCAATCGGCGGACAGTTTCCATATTGTGGGAAATCACCTCAGGGCTAACCTCCAGAATCCGGTCCAGGTGTCTTTCCACTCCCTGAAAATCAGGAATAAGGGTTTCCAGCGTGGTCTCCGGATTCATCCTGCGAATGGCCCTGACGGTTTCTGCCCAAAGTATAGAGCCCATGTCTTTCAGGTCGTCCCGGTCCACAGAAGTGACCACTGCGTGCCTGATCCCCATTATTTTTATAGAACGGGCCACTTTTTCCGGCTCCGCCCAATCCAGTTCTTCCGGCCGGCCGGTTTTAACCCCGCAAAAACCACAGGAACGGGTGCATATATTACCCAGGATCATAAAAGTGGCAGTGCCTTCGCCCCAGCATTCGCCCATATTCGGACAGCTTCCGGAGGTACAGATGGTATGAAGGTTGTAAGTGTCTACCAGGTTTCTCAGCTGGGTGTATTTCTTTCCCGTGGGCAGTTTTACCCGAAGCCATTTCGGCTTGCCTTTTGGAGGACTTGCTGTCTCTGTCGCCGTTGCACTCATAGCTCAATTTTTAGCAAATATACAAACAAAAAAAGGGTTGAATGTCCAGGCGGGGCCCCTGCCATTTCCGCAGGTTTTGTGACGCTCTTACCCGTTTCTTCTGCTCTGGGAAATCAGGGTGGCCAGTAATTTTTTTGCCCTGAGGAGTTTGATCTTAATATTACCCAGGGGTTCGTCGAGGGCTTCGGCAATTTCTGCATAACTCATTTCCTGGAAATACCGGAGTTCGATGACCTCGCGGTAGGCGGGTTTGAGTTTTCTGATATTCTGCAGGAGGGTTTTAAGATTCTGGTCGATGATCAACTGGTCTTCTGCGCTTGGGCTTTCATCCAGAACTTTGGTCATGGCATCCCCGGAGTGATTTCCGCGGTGCTCCAGCACATTGCGCTTGCGCTTGCGCAGTAAATCCACATGCAGGTTTTTGGAGATCGCTATCAACCAGGTCCCAAAGGCATACCGGGTGTCGTAGGTATCGAGTTTGTCAAATGCCCTTGCAAAAGTTTGAATGGAAATGTCTTCTGCGTCATTTTCGTTTTG
Organism: Robiginitalea sp.; assembly: GCF_049588695.1. Lineage (GTDB taxonomy): Bacteria > Bacteroidota > Bacteroidia > Flavobacteriales > Flavobacteriaceae > Robiginitalea. The sequence continues at coordinate 1,243 of NZ_JBAVZJ010000533.1, read as the reverse complement.
GGTTCTTTTAAGTTGAAACCCATAAACTTCAGTCCAAAACCGATCGAGCAATTGACTAAAAGCCTTTTGATCCCCAACACGGGCTTTGGCAATAGTCTCTAGTATGATATCTTCTTCCGGAGGCAATAGCCGAATTTTAAGTAAGAGATGAAGAGGTATGCTTTCGGGGCATCAGGCCTGTAATTCCTGTTTGCAATCCTGCTCGGAGGGCAGCTTGCCGCACATCCCACAGGCTTCTCCTTCCTGATTGAGGAAAGGGCTCTGGCTGGCACAGGTACCGGCGAATTTACCGTTCTTTTTGGACCAGATCTTTATGGTGATGCCGGCAAAGGCGAGGCCTAATAATCCAATGGTAAGTAAAACGAGTTTCATCCGGTAAATTTTAAGCGAAGATACAAAAAAGCCCCTTAAAAAAGAGGCTTTTCAATTTGTACAGTCTCGAAATCAGTACTTGATATTCGCGACAATATTCTGGACGGAGGGTGTATTGTTACCTCCTTTTGGCTCGATTGTAATGTATCCCAGGGCTTTCTCACCATAGGGAAGCGCCATCAGTTTATCCTTATCATCAATGTCCTTGAGAATGCCGAGATTCACCATGGAACCATTGACCTCAGCCCACATTTGATAACACTGATCTTCAGGGAGTTGGGGTAAGTTCCGAACGTTGATATAGGATAATTTCTTTATGGGGTTTACATAGGCAATCGCCTTGAGATCCCGGGCTTTTTTATTGCCACTGACCATATATTTGCGCGTTCCCGGGTTGTTGAGGACGATAAACTGGTTCCGTACATCTTCCAGCTGTTCTTTCATATCGGCTTCCAGAACGCGGATTTGATCTGTAACCATGGCGTTTTCCTGCTGCAGGTGCTGGTTCTGGTTCCAGAAGAAAACGGAGGAAGCGGCAAAGAAGAGGGTTGCGATACTCGCAGCGACAGCATAACGTATAAACCGTTTGCGGCCGGTCTGTTGGTTTCGGATACTTAAAGTAATCCGGTTTTTGAGCCCCTCAGGCGCCTTCCGGGCGTAAAGCCGTGCGAAGGTCTCCAAATTGTCCTCCAGTTCCCTGTAAGCCTCCCGAATTTCGGGATACATCGCGATATAGCGTTCTACCTGGTGCTTTTCTTCAAGAGTAGTCTCTCCGAGCAGGTATTTTTCCAGTAAATCTGATTCCAGGAAATTGTGAATTTTTTCTTTCATAACCCTTGTAATAAATAAAACAGTACAATAGAGGCGGCTC
>NZ_JBAVZJ010000532.1:0-3397 GCF_049588695.1 Robiginitalea sp. | reverse complement strand
GAATTTTACCGTCTGTTGCTGTAAGCTTAATCTTCCCTTTTACGAGCAGTGGCCCGCCGGGAAGCACCTGGATTTCCGTTCCGGCAGATTGGGCATCCTCCATCTTTTCAGGTTCTTTGGAATCATAGCTAAGGGCCCCGGAAGGACAGCGGTTTATTTGATCCTTTAAATCCTGGACTGAGGCTGCTTCCGGGCGAATCCATGGCTTTTCATCCGGCAGATAGACCTTAGGAAGGGTTTTTACGCAGATTTCCGAGTGTATGCATTTTGCAGGTTTCCAGATCACGCGGAACCCGTCTTTTTCATAGTATTTAACTATCTCTTTACGTTCCATTTATGCAATGTTTATCCCTTTAAGGACCAGGCGTTTCCACTCGGGGTTTCGCTTCAGATACAATGCGACAAAAGGACACAAGGGCACCAGGGTTAATCCCTGTCGCTCGATATCCTCAAGGGCCGCACCGATTAAGGCGGAACCAATCCCCCTGCCCGAGAGAGCTGCAGGAACCTCGGTGTGTGTAAGGTAAATTTTGTCCTTTGCTTTAATATATTCCAATCGGGGATTTTCTCCCTCCAGATGGAATTCATACTGGGGTTTGTCCGGATTGTCGATCAGTTTAAAGGTCGCTTTCACCACTTCTCAATTTCAATAGGAGGGGGCCCTTCCGGGATCATGGGCTCATAGACGGCACTGCCTTTGCGCTCCCTATATTCATCTTTGACTTTTTTTACCAGGGATGGATTCTCAAAGAGGTCTACCATTGTCATCCCCATGGCTTTGGCTGCATAGAGCATGCCCTTATGACCGATGCTCATCCCTCCACAGGCTACCACTGCCCAGGAGTGCCAGGGGGTATCCTTTGGTGCTACAGTAACCCCCAGGTTGATATTGGCGACATTCCAACTGACATCACCCACATCGGTAGAACCCCCGCCCGGGTGCTCCTCGGTTTCGCGGAGGGGAAGGATGGAACTATCCATGCCCACCTGCGGTTTACCGGTGGCTTCCTGAATTTTCTTTCCAAATGCCGTTTCATCTTCGGTGTAGGTGATCGGACCCAACAACTCGAGATTTTTCTGCATGATTTCACCTCCGGAGCGGTTGACGAGGACTTCGTAGATTCCGGAGATCAGGGAAATCTTATAATCCACATCGGCCATAATCGCGGCTCCTTCCGCCATCTCGCGGATACGCTCGTATACAGGGGTCATACCGCTGCGTTTGGTATCCCGCACACGCACCCATATTTTCGAATAGTCGGGAACCACATTGACCACCTGCCCGCCATCCTGAATATGGTAATGGACCCGAACCGTAGGCTTTATATGTTCCCTGTAATAATTGATTCCGGTGGTGTAAAGCTCCAGGGCATCGGAAGCACTTCGTCCATTCCACGGATCGGCAGAGGCATGGGCCGCCTGCCCGAAGAACTCCACTTTAAAATCTACCAGGGCCAGGGTACTCTGGACATCTGCCTCGGTCTGGGCAGCCGGGTGCCAGCTGATGTTGACATCCACATCGTCCCAAAGTCCGGAACGCACCATCCATATTTTACCAAAAAACTTTTCTTCGGCCGGGGTTCCCAAAAACTTGACGGTCCCCGACAATTTACCGGCCTCCAGGAGTTCCTTTATGGAAATGGCAGCAGCCAAACTGGCTGTCCCAAAAAGGTTGTGCCCACAACCATGACCGGCTGCCCCGGCATTGAGGGGCTCCTTCTCGGCTTGCGCCTTTTGGGATATCCCGGGCAGCGCATCGTATTCCCCGAGGATGCTGATCACAGGGCTGCCACTGCCATAAGTAGCTGTGAACGCCGTGGGAATGCCGGCCACCCCACGCGCTACTTTGAACCCGTTTTTTTCCGCATAATCCGCGAGGATTTTGGATGAACCCTTTTCCTGAAATGCAGTTTCAGCCAAAGCCCAGACGGAATCACTAACTTTTATTAATTCCTGTTTGTGCCGTTCAATGGAAGCTTCAACGGCTTTTTTGTTCCCTTTGAGTTTCTGGGAATATAATCCGGAAAAACAGGAGGAGAGAAGGATAACAGATGTAATGAAGAGCAGTTTTTTGGTCATAGGGCGGGTGTTTTATAATCCCCTAAAGATACCAAAAAATACACGTTCGAGCCGGTATCGGATTTTTAGAAATGCAATCGGGAAAAGATCAATTCAGGGCTTCTTTATAGGTCTGCAGGCAGCGTTCCCTGGCCATTTTGTGATCGACCATTTTTTCAGAATACGCTTCCGTGCCGAATTCGGGAACCCATTTTTTGATATAGGTGTGATCTTTGTCGAATTTATCGACCTGGGTCATGGGGTTAAAAATCCGGAAATAGGGGGCGGCGTCCACGCCGCTGCCGGCGGCCCATTGCCAGTTTCCCACATTGCTGGAGCACTCGTAATCCAGAAGCTTCTCGGCAAAGTATGCCTCTCCCCATCGCCAGTCGATCAGGAGATGCTTGCATAAAAAACTAGCCACCAGCATCCGTACCCTGTTGTGCATATATCCAGTGGCATTGAGCTGCCGCATTCCCGCATCGACCAGGGCATATCCTGTTTCTCCCTTTTTCCATTTTGCGAATTCTTCTTCCTGGTTCCGCCAGGCTATACGGTCATAAGGCTTTTTAAAGGCCTCCGTGGTCGTATTCGGGTAATGCCAGAGGATCTGCATAAAGAACTCCCGCCAGATGAGTTCATTCCAAAAAGTCTCATTTTCCGGTTTTAACGCCTTCTTCAGGACGTGGCGAATGGATAGGGTGCCAAACCTCAGATGGGGTCCCAAATGCGACGTGCCATCCACAGCTGGAAAATTCCGTGTTTTCTCGTAATTCTCAATTAGAGCGGAATCCAGTTGATAGGAGGGAACTTTGATCTGAGCCTCTTTAAACCCCAGTGCTTCCAGACTGAGCGAAGGCAAATCATCGGTGGTGAGGAGTTGATTTAAATGGTTCTCCGAAGGATAACTGGAGAAGTCTGACTGAGTCGCGAATCGCTGCTTCCACTTATTTTTAAAAGGGGTATAGACCACATACGGATTCCCGTCTTCCTTTGTAATTTGATCCGTTTCGTATATGACCTGGTCCTTAAAAGTATGGAATCCTACACCCTTGTCCTGCAGGAATTCGGCGATCTCCGAATCCCTGTGGCGGGCATAAGGTTCGTAATCCCGGTTGGTGAAAACAGCCTTAATTTTCCAGGAGGATGCCAACTCCTTAATAATTTGTAATGGCGTGCCCGAATACATGCCTACCCCACTACCGTAATCCCTTTTTAGTGTACTGTTCAGCTTTTGGACCTCCTGGTGTATAAAGGACAACCTGGGGTCATTTTCGGGAAGTTCCCTGAGGATTTCCCGGTCGAAAATGAAAATAGGAATGACGGAATAACCCGAGGT
>NZ_JBAVZJ010000531.1:0-2528 GCF_049588695.1 Robiginitalea sp. | reverse complement strand
TCTTTATTGCGATGAAGCTTCATATTATAGGCAGTGATAATATTATAAAACACCTTCTTCACTGTTTCTTCAAGGTCTACTAACTTCATAAATTAGTTTTTAAAGTATGTTTTTGTGAGTTGGTTGTAAGAGTAGTTAAAGAGAAGAATTGAAAGATATACTACTATAATCCGTGACAACACCCTTGTCATTTTTGATGGCTGAAAAACCAAATTGATCTATTTCCTTATTGTCTCTTTTAATCCAATGATCTATACAATCTGAACAGCGCAGTTTTTCCAAATGAAGACCTCTCAATATTTTATTTAAGTCGAGCCCACAGATTTTTGATGAATTATTAAGCAACGCTAACATTCCAATACTATCTCGGGGATCTTGTATACAACCTTCGAGAATTATCGACATTGCACCTCTATAAATTAAGGGATAGACCTGATCATTATTTTCGGTTAAAGCGAGTTTCGAGGAATCCAATGCAATCCCGAGTAGTTGGGATCGCAAATTTTGGCTTAATGCTTCTGAAAATTGATTGGCTTCATTTGGCTCCAAATTTTTGAATTTTTGGATCCAATCATCAATATTTTCCTTGTTTATTCTCATCCTATAAGTGATTTTTCAAAAGGCAATCTCGAATTCCATAGATAAGAGCAAGGCTGCCGGCTCAGTTAATTTCTATCATATAAATGGCACTAATAGACCAAAGACTATTTGACTTTAAAAGATTCCCTCTAACAATATACTTAGTATCACCAAACTTAAAATTGCCAGAAGAACAATTTTCAGATAGTTCAATTTCCAATGTTGTTTTATGGGAATTACTTGGGTCAATATAGAAATGATAACCGTATGCGTTAATTTCTCTTATCGAAAAGCCGTACGGGGCAATTAAACCAATGGTGTCTTTCCCACTTTTTTTTAAAGATCCCAGATAACTTTTAATGTGCTTTTCTTCTGAAAGGATTGTTTTGACTATAACTTCTTCATCCAAGCTATCTAAACACTGTTCAGTAAAATGGTCATCCCTTATTTCTAAACAAGGATCACTATAGATTCCTACATATAACAATCCAAATATTAAAGCTGTCAGGTAATATTTAAACATCATTGCTTTAACTCTTAATAAACGTTATTAACTATTTTCAGTCACATCTATACCAAACACCAAAATTTCAAATAGCTCTCCCTCGTCCGGCGCACCTGGCGGAAAAGTATGCTGGCTTCCAAACAGCAATTAGGACTTTATTCTGAACCTCAATAGTCGACCACGGAGTTACACAAATAGAGCGTTGAGTTACGTGCGTGATTTCAACTTTTCTTTACTAGTCAGGTTCATATTCAAGTTCAACTGACCTATAAACTCTTGAAATCCAGATGGAATCTTGTTTTACTGTACTTCCTTTTATTAGAGACCCTTCAATAGGATAATATAACTGATAAAAGAATTTCATTTCTTCACAGTCTAAACTATCTATTTTAAGTTCAATTACTTTACCTCTAGGAAGTATTAATGAATCTGCAAACAAAACCTTGTATTGATTCCATGATATTGATAAATCACCTGTTATAAAGTCATTTTTTAACAATGTAATTGGCAGTCTTTCATCTAGCTCTGGGTGTAAATGCATGACAAAATATTCTGTTTTAAGAATAGATTCTAATGCTTGTTCCTTGTCTACTTTAGTAATACAACTACTTTCGGAGTTTGGTAATTCTTGAATCTCAATTTCTTGTGACTTTTGATTTTTGCAACAAATGAAGAGAAGAACAATTAGACTAAATAAAATTTCATTTTTTTTCAAAATAAAAATGTTTAATTATTAAGATTAAGATATTTAGCAGCGTTTTAAACCTTATGTTTTGACCATACGCCATAACTTCAAATTCTTCTCCTGCAACCTTTTTGAATAGTGATGAAGCTCCAGAAGCTCCTCAATCCATATTCATTGGGAAAATACGACTAAGCTCCCATTCAGTTCCCACCCGATCGAAGTCTCCAGTCACTGCGTATCTGGAATTGCCGAGTTCAAAAGCCCCGGCGTTATTACTATCCTTAAAATGGATATGTAATTTATACTTTGGGATTTCACTCGAAACAAAATAGAATTTATGCCCCCTCATAAAAATCACCTCAGGGCTGAAATTGTCAATTCCAGTTATTCCAATTGTTTCAACACCATTTCCGATCAAAGACTTAACAAACCGCCGAAGGTATATGCTATCAGAAGAAATAATTTTCTTGATGAGCGTGATCTCTTGTGGAGTTTCCGAAATGGAGGACGTCATCTTTATTTTTAAATGTTCAGAACCAAGAGCACAGTTCGATTCCGGCAACCTCCCGATGATCAAAACCACTAAAATGAGATATACTCTTAATTCAACCATGCTGTCAATCAATTAGAAGCATCAATCACAACGAAATCTCAATTTCCAAATTACCAGAGGTCGCTTTATAGGGATTAAATATCCATATCATGCCCATAGCGCCATAGTAATCACCAATTACTAAAGTGTCTATTTCGCCATTTAAT
>NZ_JBAVZJ010000530.1:0-1723 GCF_049588695.1 Robiginitalea sp. | reverse complement strand
CCCCTCAGACGTACTTTTTCCTCATCCAGGACCAGGGCCACAATTCCGTAATCGGTCACCCGGGAGTCTGTAAAGACAAAGGTTCCTGTGAAGGAAATGTCATCTCCGGCCATGCCCCCGAAGAGGTTTACTTCCGGACCGGCTACTTCCGTTATATATCGGATGAGGCTTCCCCCGTCGACGGTAGTGCCTTTTTCGCTGTGAAAAGTGCTGAGCAGGATGAACGAGGGATTGGAAAAGGCTTCCTTCGCCTGGCCCAGAAGATCCCCGGCCGCTTCCTTTAGGCTGCCGTCCCCGATTTCCCGGAGGATTATTCGAAAGGATGACGGGTCCAGATCCAGGAGCATTGCCACAATGCCCTCTTTGCTTTCATGACCTTCTACAAATTCCCCGGAAGAAGTCGCCCCGATCACCTGGATTCCTTCCCTTTCGAAAAGCGAGCAAACCGCCTTGCGATCCTGCTTTATGGAAATAAAAACTATGGCCAGAGTAGGCAGGAAATTCCCATCCATGATTTGGTGCAGAGCTGCCTGTATTTCTTCGGGGGAATCTCCGTGTATGGTTTTTGCCTTCATACCTTAAGCTGTCTCGGTTTTAAAATTCATGTAAAAGGTGGTGCCCTCGCCCTGGGTGGTCTCCACTTTTAATTCCCCCCCATGGGCCTTTACAATATCATAGCTCAGAGAGAGGCCCAGTCCCGTGCCCTGTCCGGTGGGCTTGGTTGTAAAAAAGGGCTGGAAGATCTTCTCCAGAACCTTTTTCGGCATCCCATCCCCATTATCCGAAACTGAAATTTTCAACTGGTCTTTTACCCTTTGGGTCTCAATGGTGACCGTGGGCTGGTACTTCCCGTTTTCAGAAGAAGTACCCCTGAGGGATTTTTCACTCACGGCATAAAAGGCATTGGTGAGCAGGTTCAGAATCACCCGACCGATATCCTGGGGTACGACGTCCAGGGTTCCCAGGCCGGGGTCAAAATGGGTGTTGACCGTGGCATTAAAGGACTTATCTTTTGCCCGCAGGCCATGGTAGGCCAGGCGTACATATTCATCCGTAAGGGCATTGAGATCTGTAGGTTCCCTATGCCCGTCACTGCTTCGGCTGTGCTGCAGCATGCCTTTTACAATGCTGTCTGCCCGTTTGCCGTGATGGACGATCTTTTCGAGGTTTTGCACCAGGTCTTCCGTAAGGGCTTTGACTTCCTCCAGGTCCCCTTTTTCCATCTCCTCCATAAGCTCCTCCAGGAGTTCCCGGCTCACCTCGGAGAAATTATTGACAAAGTTCAGCGGGTTTTTGATCTCATGGGCAATCCCTGCTGTCAGTTCCCCCAGGGAGGCCATTTTTTCGGACTGGATCAATTGGGATTGGGCGGCTTGCAGGTCATCGAGGGTGTTTTCAACCTTTTTCTTGGCTTTCTCCAACTCCTTAAAATCTTCGTACCGGGCATAGGCCACCGCAAAGGTCCGGGTAAGCGCTTTAACAACATCTATTTCCCTGCCCGTAAGTGGTTCTGTATTGCCCACATAGAGCATCCCCTGGGCAAAGGGTACCTGGTGGAGTACGAGGCGCTCCGGCGGTTCTTCGCCGGCCTGATAAGATTTTGCGCTCTTTTCCTGCCCTTGCTCCATCAGTTTTTTGGTCATTTCAATAAACTGCGCCTGATCCCATTCCTCGACCAGGATTTTCTGCCTTCTCCAATAATCTACTCCTTTTTGAATGAGGG
>NZ_JBAVZJ010000529.1:0-8730 GCF_049588695.1 Robiginitalea sp. | reverse complement strand
GTCGGGGCTATGGGTCCTGTGCTCAACCCGTTTTACCTGAATGCCGGGTTGGAAAAAGAGGAACTCATAGGCACCAAAACCGCAAACTCCTTTTTTATGGGGCTTGGGCAACTTAGCGGGTACAGCTTTTTTGGGCTTTTGGAAGGCGTTTACTGGGCTTATGGAATCTCTTTGGGCACAGGGGCAATCCTGGGAAATATTATTGGCAAACAAATTCTTAGCCGGATATCCATTAGTGGCTTTCGAATTTTACTACTGCTCTTTATGGTTCTCTCCGGGGGAATGTTAATATACACCGCCCTAAAGAGTCTTTGGGGTTAAAACCTATTCCCGTTCGAGACAGTAGCGGAGACCTCCAAGCAAATGCTCCCGGAAAACAGGGTTTTTAAATGTGGCTTCAGTATGACCCAGGCCCGTATAAAATGCGCGGCCTCCTAAGTTCTCATGGAACCATGCTATAGGATGATTATTCCCGTTTTTCCCGCCCTGGTAGCTCTTTTCATTGAGCCGTATTAAAATCTCGATATTGGGATTGATATTTTTAAAATTATACCATTCGTCATAATGTCTCCAGGATGGGCTCATGTGCGTTGTGGCGGGATGTTCCAGGTTTGTCACTAGTAATTCAGCCTCTTGCTGTTCCGGGTGACTTTCAAAATAAGCTCCCACCAGTTCACCGTACCACGGCCAATCGTATTCCGTATCTGTAGCTGCGTGGATCCCCATAAAGGCGCCACCGCCTTCTACGAAATTCTTAAAAGCTTTTTCCTGATCAGTTCCCAGCACGTCACCTGTGGTGCTCAAAAAAATGACCAATTGGTATTTTGAAAGGTTGACATCGTTAAATTGCAGGGAATCTTCAGTATGATCCATCAGGACACCTTCCTGTTCGGCGAATTCGCTTAATACGGCCACCCCTGTTTCTATAGAAGTATGACGAAAGCCATTGGTTTTTGTAAACACGAGCATACGTTTTGTATCCGCGGGATCACTTTCAGGGTTTTCTTGTGCACGGGTGCTTTCTGGTAGTCCTGAACACAGCAATAAAAGAAAATAAAGGAGTATGGAGTTTTTAGCGCTCATAGATAAAAGTAAATGTTGAACAAGAAATCTAGTATTAAAGAGGTCTAAGTCCGCTCCTGGGCCATAGACAGCAGGTATTGTTTTGGAGTTGTATGGTATTTCTTTTTAAAAGCAGCAATAAAGTGGCTCGCCGTACTGTATCCAACTTTCAACCCCACTTCGTTTACGTTAAACTTTCCGCTCTCGAGCATTTTCCGGGCCATCTCCATCTTGTAGTCAAAGAGAAAACTAAATACGGAATCCCCGTAAATCTGCTTAAAGCCCTCCTTTAGTTTTTTCAGGCTGAGCCCGATTTCATCGGCTAATTCCTTAAGTCCGGGGGGTTCTGCCATACGTTCTATCACAATGTCTTTGGCTAGCCGAATTTTTTGTACGTTTTCTTCGTCGGTCAAAAATGGGCATTGCTCATTTGCAGTCTCTGTACTGCGATTAAAATAAAGGGACAGGAGTTCATAAACCTTTCCTTTACAGTACAAGCCTCTGACGGATGGGTGAATTTGTTCGTTCCAAAGCTGACTCAGGATAATGGCCTGGGAGGGTGTCAGCGGATTTTGTTTATAGTATTTTTTATCCCGGTTCTCCCCGCTTAAAAAGGGAATGTAGTCGGCCTCTGAGGTAAAGAGGGCGTGGAATTTACGAATCCTCATAAGTACGGAAATAACAGAGGTTCCCGGGCTTAAGACGGTGTGCAGCGGGAGTTCGGTTTCGGGGTTATAGAGTAAAAGCGACTGGTTCTCGGGTAGGTCCAGGACATAATGGCCATTGTGATAGACAAACTGTGCATGGCCTTTAAGATTAAAGTGAAATTGAATAAATCGCTGGTCCACCTTGCGTTCGAGGCGGAAGGGATACGATTCTTGATTAAAGGCTTTCAAGAGCACAAAATCTGCAGAAATCGGTACCTCCTCAAAAGAACCGCTCGCGACATTTTTTTTAGGATCCGCCATGGGAATCAAAAGATTTTATTTAGAATCTTTCTAAATTGTTTTACTCTAAAGCACTATTAATTCTACAAAAATAGGGAATTGTACAGGGATATGCCAATAGAGGACTTTATAAAGCCCTGAACGTCATTTTATGATCCTACAGCGTTATTTTTGTCGAACTATTCCTTATATTTTTGCTGCACTACTATGAAGAAGTATCATATTTCAAGACATCCCCGGTTTATAGTGGTTGGGTTAAACTTCCGAAAGGCCGACGCGGTACTCCGGGGAAAGTTTTCGCTCAATGGGGATTCGGTGGATGGGATGCTACTTCAAGCCTTTGAAGAAGGAATCGATGGCATGCTCGTGACCAGCACATGCAATCGGACAGAAATCTACGGTTTTGCTTCTACGCCCCAACACCTGATTCGCCTGCTTTGCCATCATACCGAGGGCACAGAAGCGGCCTTTCAGGAGGTGGGATATGTCTATGAAAACCAGGAAGCTATTTCCCACCTCTTCAGGGTAGGGGCCGGGCTGGAAAGTCAAATCCTTGGGGATTTTGAAATCATCAGCCAACTCAAAAGGGCATTTAAGCGTTCCCGCCAGCACAATCTCGGAAATCCGTTTTTGGAACGCCTCGTTAATTCGGTTATACAGGCCAGCAAGCGCATTAAAAATGAAACAGGTATCTCCACAGGAGCCACTTCGGTGGCATTTGCCGCCGTGCAGTATCTCCTGGCCCGGGTGCCGCAGATTAGCGAACGGAGCATACTGCTTTTTGGTACGGGAAAGATTGGCAGAAATACGTGTGAAAATCTTATAAAGCACACCCGGAACCCGAATATCACACTTATCAACCGTACCCTGGAAACTGCCGAGGCTGTTGGAGGGAAGTTTAACCTCAAAGTGAGGGCCCTGTCGGAATTGCCAGAGGCCCTGGAGCAATCGGATATTATAATCGTCGCCACAGGGGCACGTAAGCCTACCATTAAACCCGGGATGATTCCGGGAGGCCGGCAGCGCTGGATCCTCGATTTATCGATTCCGGTCAATGTGAGTCCGGATGTTGGTAACAGTCCCGACACCACTCTGGTGCATATGGACCAGTTTTCCCAGATTACCGACACTACTTTGGAGACCCGAAAAGAACATATCCCGCAGGCCGAGAAAATCCTCGAGGAGATACAGTCCGAATTTAATTTGTGGCTGGAGAGTCGACGTTTTGCACCGGTAATCAAAGCTCTGAAGCTGAAACTTGAACATTTAAAAGAAGAAGAGATCGATTTTCAATCCAGGAAAATTGACGGTTTCAACAAAGATCAGGCGGAAACCGTTTCGGACCGCATCATCCACAAAATCACCCGACAATTCGCCAATCATCTCAAGGATTCGGACCACGATACCGAGGAGAGCCTGGAGCTCATTCGAAAGGTCTTTCAGCTCGAAATCGAGAACCTATGAGTAAAGGATTGCGAATAGGTACCCGGGATAGCGAATTGGCACTCTGGCAGGCCAATACGGTTCTCGACTATTTGAAAAAAGCCGGGCACAAAACGGAGCTTGTTCCTGTAAAGTCTACCGGAGACCTGGTTTTGGACAAACCGCTTTACGAATTGGGAATCACAGGTATTTTTACGCGAACCCTGGATGTCGCCCTTTTAAATGGTGATGTGGATCTCGTGGTCCACTCTATGAAGGATGTCCCGACGGCCCTGCCGGAAGGAATTGTACAGGCAGCGGTTTTAAAGCGTGCCAACCCGTCGGATATTATGGTTCACAAGGGGCTCGGCTTCCTTAAAGGGGAGGGTGTAGTGGCTACCGGAAGCCTGAGGCGCAAGGCCCAGTGGCTTCGTCGGTACCCGAACCATCAAATAGTCGATTTGCGCGGAAATGTAAATACCCGCTTGCGGAAATTAAAGGAGCATTCCTGGAATGCCGCTGTGTTCGCGGCAGCCGGACTGGAGCGAATTGGACTTCTTCCGCAATCTCATGCGGTACTGGATTGGATGCTTCCTGCTCCCGCCCAGGGGGCTATGCTGGTTGTAGCGCGTCAGGACGATGCGCGGGCCCTTGAAATCGCAAGGGAATTAAATGACAAGGACAGTGCGCTTTGCACTGCTGTAGAACGGGATTTTTTAAGAACGCTTGAAGGAGGATGCACTGCCCCCATCGGGGCACAGGCCACGTTGGAGGGCGGAAAGATGCATTTTAGGGGAGGTGTTTTTTCCCTGGACGGCCGCGATGAGGTGCGGAAAGAAAATACGGTGAGTTTGGAAAATGCACAAGGGTTTGGGGCGCAATGTGCTATGGAAATTCTCGATTCCGGAGGCGGGGCAATCATGGAAACCATTCGAAACAGGAATGTCAGATGAGGCATTTGCTGTCGACAAAAGTGCTGTCAGATTCAGAAATCCGTCAATTGGAGGCCGTGGGATGGCAGCTTGATCAGTATGATGCCATTTCAATTGAATTCCAGAAGACTACTGTAGCACCCGACGATCATCTGCTGATTTTTTCAAGTAAGAATGCCGTTGCAGGATTTTTCAATTCATTTTTGAAACGAAATCTTTCATCCTGCAAGTGCCTTTGTGTTGGAAATGGAGCAGCGGCAATGCTTACTGAAAAGGGCATGTCTGTGCTGGAATCCTATCCCACAGCAAAGGACCTCGCCGCCAGCCTTGAAAAAAATCACCCTTCGGACTCCATTGTGTATTACTGTGGGAATAGGAGACTGGACCTGATTCCCGACACCCTGGACGATTTGGGGCTTTCATGGCAGGAGGCGACAGTTTATAAGACACTACTCAACCCTAAAAAATGGGATCGGGTATATGATGCGGTCGTTTTTTTTAGTCCCAGTTCAGTGCAAAGCTATGTCGCTTTAAACCCTTTGGGGGCTGCTACGGGGTATTGTATCGGTAAAACCACTGGCGCTGCCCTGGAGAAATATACCCATCGTATTTTATTCCCGAAAACCCCGGATAGAAAAAGTTTAATGGATCTCCTGCTGTGCCGGGGAAACGAGTTAAAGTAAAAAACTATGTCTTCAGTTCTGAAAAATGATCTTTTCTTAAGAGCCCTTAAAGGGGAAAGTGTTACAAGGCCCCCGGTATGGATGATGCGACAGGCGGGTCGCTATCTTCCGGAATTTATTAAAATCCGGGAACAATACGATTTTTTTACGCGTTGCCAGACCCCTGAACTGGCCTCCGAGATAACGGTGCAGCCTATTCGCAGGTTTGGTATGGACGCAGCAATATTATTCAGCGATATCCTCGTGGTGCCCCAGGCGATGGAGATCCCATTTGAAATGAAACCCGGGGTGGGCCCCTGGCTGGAAAATCCTATCCGGACGCCTCAGGATGTGGAAAAGGTAGTGCTGCCGGACGTGGAATTTTCCCTTAAATATGTCATGGATGCGATCCGTATGACCAATGAAAAGCTTCAGGGCGAGGTGCCCCTGATCGGTTTTGCGGGTTCGCCCTGGACCATCTTCTGCTATTGTGTACAGGGGCAGGGCAGTAAGAATTTTGACCAGGCCAAGGCTTTTTGCTTTACCCATCCCCAAGCCGCCCATGCCCTGCTTCAAAAGATTACAGATACAACCATTGCTTACCTGAAGGCCAAGGTAGCTGCCGGGGTACATGCCGTCCAGCTTTTTGATTCCTGGGGAGGAATGTTATCCCCGGAAGATTACACAGAATTCTCATGGCAGTACCTCCAACAGATTGTGAGCGCATTGAAGGCTGAGGCCCCCGTAATCGTTTTTGGTAAAGGATGCTGGTTTGCCCTCGACACTATGGCCAAAAGCGGAGCTTCTGCCCTGGGAGTGGATTGGACCTGTTCCCCTGGAATGGCCCGGAAATTCAGCGGCGGGAAAATCACCTTACAGGGTAATTTTGACCCCTCCCGCTTGCTGTCTCCTCCTGAGACCATCCGAAAAATGGTACATGATATGATTAGGGCCTTTGGTAAAGATCGCTATATTGTAAATCTGGGGCATGGGATTCTCCCGAATATCCCGGTTTCTCATGCCGGGGCCTTTATTCAGGCCGTAAAGGAGTATGTAGAATAAGTCCCAAAGCGGGGGCTCTATAATCCGGTAAAAGGCATTTTTGAGCCTGGGTCGGCTAAAAAACTGTTTATGATGTTAGATATGCATTACAGGATATTCGTGTTGTTTTGCTTGCTCACCCTACCTGCCTTGAGTGGTCAGACAACGGACAGTCCAACTTCGGCAAAGGATACGTTGCCCGCCTTTATCCGTTATCCCGAAAAACTTACCACACGAACGCAGCTCACCTATGTTGGGAATAGTTTTTTGATACGAAATTTCAGTGATGATCGCTTTCCCCTTCCCGGGATAGAAGAGGGGGCTCAGCTAAAACTCGACCCGGTTTACAGTACACACCTCTCCTTTGTGGCCCAATTTCGTATTCTTGAACTCGGCTTTGGGTTTACTCCTAATTTCCTCAACGACAAGGACGCTGAGAACGCCAGGCAATTCAACCTACAGATTAAACTCTATCCCGGCAGATGGGCCTATGAATTTACTTTTCTGGATCAACGCGGATTCGAAGCGGGTGTCGAAGGGGAGGATTTGTATTTTCCCGGGGTCTCCACCTCAAAATTCCAAAATGTATTGGGGTATGTTTTTAATCCCAACTTTTCCCTGCGGGCTTTACAATCTCCAAATGAATGGCAGACCCGGAGTGCAGGAAGTTTTATTCCAAAAGGTTTATTTTCATATACACGGTATCGATTTGAGCACGACGGGACTGAAAATGCCTTCAATTCTTTTGATTTGGGGCTGGCTCCGGGATATTTTTATACCTGGGTATTGGGAGAGCGCTTTCTGTTATCTGCAGGCAATAATTCCGGAATGGGGATCAACATCCTGAATCAGGATGGGGAAACAAATGCTTATCTCCTCTGGGAAAGTGTTTTTCAGGCCTCTCTGGGGTATAACGACCAGCGTTTTTTTGCCGGGATCAACGGAACGTATAGTTTTATGGAACACGGGGCCGGGAACGAAATTCAGGTTTTTGACCGGGTGTATTTTGTTAGGCTCTTTGTGGGATACCGTTTTAACGCCCCTAAAAAATGGAATGAAAAAGCGGAACGCATCAATGAGAAATACGGCTGGGGTCCCTCAAATTAACAGTATAATAAAAAGGGCAGATTACAATGGGGGTTAAAGAGAGGTTTTATAGCTACATAGAAAAACTACAGGACAGTATAACGGCTGCTCTTGAAAAGGAAGACGGTAAAGCTAGCTTCAGGGAAGATTTATGGCTACGTGATGAAGGAGGGGGGGGACGCACCCGGGTGATAGAAAATGGACGGGTTTTTGAAAAGGGAGGCGTAAATATATCGGCCGTACACGGGCCATTGCCGCAGAGTATGCAGCAATACTTCAAGGTTGGCGATGTGGACTTTTTTGCCTGTGGACTGAGCCTGGTTTTACATCCTGTAAACCCTATGGTGCCTACTGTACATGCGAATTGGAGGTATTTTGAGATGTACGACAAAGGCGGTGCTATCGTGGATCAATGGTTTGGCGGGGGGCAGGATCTGACGCCTTATTATCTTTTTGAAGAAGATGCTGTCCACTTCCATAAGGTCTGCCAGGAGGCCTGCGACGCACATGACCCCTCCTTTTACCCGGAGTATAAACAAAAGTGCGATTCATATTTCTGGAATCACCACAGGGGTGAGGCACGGGGAATAGGGGGTTTGTTTTTCGATTACCTTAAAAGTACCGCCGATCGGACGATTGAGGATTGGGAGGCTTTTGTTACCGGGGTAGGTAATTCCTTCCTGCGCGCTTATATTCCCATCGTACAAAAGCGGAAAGAGCTGCCCTATGAAGCTCTGCAAAGGGAATGGCAGGAAATCAGAAGGGGGCGTTATGTTGAATTTAACCTGGTGCACGATAAGGGAACCTTATTTGGTTTAAAAACGAACGGTCGCATCGAAAGTATACTGATGAGCCTGCCCCCCAAGGTCCAGTGGCGGTATAACCATCACCCTTCAGAAGGGAGTGTGGAAGCGGCCTTGATAAAGGTGTTAAAATCGCCCCGGGAATGGGTTTAATGAGGGTATGTGGCTCCTGCAGATCAGACTTGTTTGCCTGGATAGCACAATAAGATTTTAATGGGAATATTTATGAGAACACAAACCATGTACCAGGCAGATGCCTTTTCTTCGGAGTTATTTTCGGGGAATCCGGCAGCCGTATGCATCTTGGATGCCTGGTTACCGGAGGCCCTGATGCAGTCTATAGCGGCAGAAAACAACCTGGCCGAAACAGCCTTTGCAGTCGCTGTGCCCGAAGGGTACGAAATCCGGTGGTTTACCCCCGAGACCGAGGTAGCACTCTGTGGGCATGCAACCCTGGCAACCGCCCATATCCTTTTTGAAACCGGAAAGGTCAGCACCGACCATATTCAATTTTCCAGCCGGGAAAGCGGGCTACTTCACGTAAAGAGCGATGGGGACTGGCTTGTGCTCGATTTTCCATCGGACCCCCCTGTAGCGGTTCAATTGCCCGAGGCATTAAGTGATGCTATGGGAGCCAGACCGGAAGCCTGTTTTAAGGGACAGACGGACTATCTTTTGATCTATAAAGACCAGGAGGAGTTAGATGCCCTAAACCCTAATTTTTTTAAGTTAAATAAAATAGACTGCCGCGGGGTTATCGCTTCGGCTCCCGGTG
>NZ_JBAVZJ010000528.1:0-2792 GCF_049588695.1 Robiginitalea sp. | reverse complement strand
GAATTACGGGGTGTATTTAGACTAGTTTTCCTTCTATCTCATCCACCAACTCCTCCACGGTCTTTCCCGAACTGGGAAGGATATGTGAGGCCTGCAGGTAATACGGCCCGCGGTCAAAAAGATGTTTCCCAATAAATTCTGGGAGCTCGGAATCCGGAAGATGGGCAATAAGCGGGCGCTGGGCTTTCTCAGATGTCAGGCGGCCCACCAGGGACGGGATAGTGTGTTGCAGGTAAAAACTATTCGGGGTTGCCTTTAAGACGCGATCCATATTTCCGGCATAGGCGGGGGTTCCCCCACCGAGGGAGAGCACCCGTGGCTGTCCGGAAGCTAAAAGATCTACCAGCAGTTCGTGTTCCTTTTTGCGAAAGAAAAGCTCACCTTTCTCCCGGAATATCTCGGGAATCGCGGTCCCGACCTCAGACTCAATATATTCATCGAGGTCTGTAAAGGGAAGGTTTAACCGTTCTCCCAAAAGCTTACCTACCGTGGATTTTCCACTCCCCATATACCCTAGCAATACAACCAGCATACCTGAAATTTTCGCTTAGAAAAGCCCAAATATCCACCTTTTTTCAGAAAACGGAAATTTATAAACCGGGGGACTTGATTCATTGAGAATAGATTGTATATTTGCACCCGCCTAGGCAACCTCATTCAATGAGTTTGCACCGCAGGTTCGCCTGCTTAGAGGCATTTGTTTTTTTGACCTGGTAGCTCAGTTGGTAGAGCATCTCCCTTTTAAGGAGAGGGTCCTGGGTTCGAGCCCCAGCCAGGTCACAATCAAGCGCAAAACCCGCCCCGCAAGGCGGGTTTTTTGATTTTGGAGAAATGCCAAGCTCGCTTGAGCATTTTGGAGGAATCAAAAAACAAGCAAGCATAGCTTGTGCGGGTTTTGCATTTGCAGTATGGGACGGCTGGGTCAGGCGAACGAAGTGAGCCAACCCCAGCCGCTGCTTTTTTGAGTTGGCAGTTGCAGTAGGCAGAACAAGTCCTTTTTCAGGCACAATGGCATAAGTATCCAAAAATTATACTACAACCGGAGGTTGCGGTTTTGCATTTGGACGCCAGCGCACCATCTGGCTCCTCACTGCGAAAGGTCCACCGGACCTTTCACGATCGTTCGGCCCGGGTCCGACGAGCGCAGCGAAGTCAACCCCAGCCAGGTCACAAGAGAAAGTGAAACCCACCTGTTCGGTGGGTTTTTTATTTTACAGGAAATAGGGAGTACTACAAAGGGTATGACTACTTTTGAATAAACAGCTATATTGTAAGCTATTTGAGGTTGATTTGCGTAACTTTACTCTCTTAAATTAGGAACTTTGATTAAAAATATTCTCTCGATTCTCGCATTGCTTTTTTGTATTCAAACAGCTCAAAGTCAGGTGTTACTTTCACTTTTGTTTGGGGATAAACTGAATTCTGATAAAATAAAGTTTGGTTTAGAAGGTGGTGTAAACTTTGCGAATGTTACCAATTTGGAAACGGCTACGGTAAGACCTAATTTTAATATTGGTTTTTATTTTGATTTTAAGTTGAAAAATAGTCCCAATTGGTTCTTACACTCAGGAGTAATAGTTAAATCTACTATGGGAGCAAGTCTAGAACCTTACTCACTGAATGATGAAAATTTAGATGCCATTTTTGTAGGAGGCAGTGTAGATAGAAAAATGCAATATTGGAATGTTCCATTTTTGGGTAGATATAAATTTAATAAAGGTGTTTTTATTGAAGCGGGTCCAATGTTTGGCTTATTATATAAAGGTACCGATGTATTTACAAACGAAATTGAAGGTAATAATGTTCAGTATGATAACAACATTCGTAAGGAGCATTCTAGATTTGATATTGGACTAGAAGGAGGGATTGGTTACCAAACAGAAAAGTTTATGAATGGAATGAATTTTGGGGCTCGTTATTATCAAGGCTTATTAAACTCTTCCACAATAGCAAATGCCAATCAAAAAAACACTTCGTATTATATTTTTGTTGGTATACCCATAGGTGCAGGTGAAAAAGCCAAGGCCAAGAATAAAGCAGCTAAAGAGGCCAAAGAAGCACAATTTAAACTAGATGAAGAGAATGCGGCAAAGGGATTGGAAACAAGTAAAGGGTATCAGAGGAGATTAAAGAAAGCTCAAAAGAAAGCTGAAAAAGAAGCTAAAAAGGAAGGTAAAAAGGATTCAGGGAATACTAAAAACTTCAATAAGAATTAACTGCTTTTATTTCATTCCAGCCAAAGCCTTGAAGATAACAAAACCATCACTGAACTGTAAACCAGGTTCAGTCCACTTTTAGCTGACGGGGAACACATGTTGCAAACCGCTTCTGGGAAATCTGACAAAGTTTATATATAAAAGCCTTTAACGAATTGTAAAACAATTATATACGTTTATCTGTGGTCTTTATAGGATAACCGGGAATAGGACTCTTAACTCGAAACAGTAAACAACTGCTCGCTTGATCTTATTACGACATACAATCGTTACAGTATGGATGAAGCTGTTGGGTATTTCTGAATTGTTAAACAAGAATTGAGTGATCAACACCTGTTCCTATAGGAATATTTTGATTTCGAATAATATTGAAGTTTCAAAATATCTATATTTATGAAACGAAAGTTATTTTGACATAGCATTGATCATTAAGGGGTCTACAAATCGACAACATTTTTTTAAATCGACAACAAAATCGACTACACTTCTTTAACTTAACAGGAATTAAGGATAACCCCTTGCTTAGTTGATTTGACTTTTGTCTCAATTATTGTTTAACAATTAAGACACCAACTA
>NZ_JBAVZJ010000527.1:0-1859 GCF_049588695.1 Robiginitalea sp. | reverse complement strand
GATGAGATTGAGACCTACACCCGCATCAATACACAGGATATGCTCACCACCCTGAATGTGACCAACGAAAATGCCTCCCTGCTCACAGCAGACCTCCTTGAGGTTACCCATTCCCTGAGGAATGGATCGGGTGTCCTCGCCACATTACTTCACGACAGCGTTATGGCACAGGACCTCCGGGAGGGCTTTTATAACCTCAAACGGACTACGGCACGGTCTGAACAAGCTATTGGCCGCTTAAACCGTATGATTGAGGAATGGAGGCTGGAGCAGAGTACGCTGAGCCTGTTAACAGATGACCCGGAGTTTACCCAACAAATCCGAAGGGTAGCTGCCAACCTGGACACTTCCGGAGCGGAAATCCGTGAACTTACAGGACGGTTAAACGATCTGGTCGGCGATTTGCAGCAAGGAGAAGGGACCCTTGGGATGATGCTGAAGGACACAGTTATGGCCGCAGAGATACGGCACGGGCTTAGGCACCTGGATTCCGGTCTGGTGAAATTTGACGAGAATATGGAAGCCCTCAAACATAACTGGCTTACCCGGGGGTATTTCAAGAAGCTGGAGAAGAAGCAGAAAAAGGAAAGCAAAAAACAATAGCAAAAAAAACCGCCCTGAAATTTTTCAGGGCGGTCCTTTTAACTGTAGGGATATGCAGATGCAAAATCCAGACATGCAAATACCCATTAGAGCATCTGACCCTTACAGAAAATTACCCTTGTCGTCTAATTTCACCTTCAGGGTTTTATCACCGTTTTTAAGGGTGACCTTGTAAGTTTTGGACACGCCTTTTTTCTCGTGATACCGCACCAGGTAGACATCCTCACTGACAACCCAGCCCGGAAACCTGTCGAGTACCGCATTGTTGACACTTTCAGGGAGTTTTACATCTTCAAACTTTTCGATCGTCCGGATGATTTTTCCGTTGGCGTCATAGGCTGCGAGTATTTTCCCGTCAGGGATGTAGAAACTAATTTGGTAATAGTCGTAATCATCCTGATAGTATTCAGAACTTTCAAGATTAAACGCAGCTACTTTCCGCTGTAACATCTTTACAGGGATCGCCGCGGGTTCTTCAGAAGCCAAACTATTGAGGTACTTGTAATTCGTGGCGTACAAGACAACTTCTGACAATTCTTCTGTCCGGATTTCCTGGGCAAACAATGCAGGCAGCATTCCTAAAAACAGGACGGTTGTGATTAATTTTTTCATGACTTAGGTATTAAATGACACAATAAGGTAGTTTGCATGCCTGACCCTAAATGTAGCTCAGGGACCCCGCTTTTCAAATGACCTGTATCAGTCCCGGCAGAAGGTAATACGTCGGATTTTAAGCCTAAAACATAAGGTTGGAGTAAATCATATGTTTGAGGTCCTTGGGCAGGGAATCCCGCACATCTTCCAACTCGCCCAGGGAAACGTATTTCCTCAGGAACATAAAGGTAAGTTGGAGGTACTTCTCTGCAAGGTCATCCTCATATCCGAAATCATTGACGGCGGCCACGCCATCCTGTTGTTTCACGAGTTCTATGAATTCCTCCATATGTTTAATTCGCTCCGGCCGTCGCCGCATGGTCCAGCCATTGACATAAACCGCCTTCAGGAACATGGGTAACTGGGCAATCAGCTGCAGGGACTCTTCGAAAGGAATAATATCCCTCAGGGCATAAAGTGTAGCGCTCAGGATTCGCCCCGCCTTGTCCTTATCGGGCCCGAATCCCATGTGTTCTGTGTACGCATTTAAAAATGCGTTTCCTTCATTCGCATATTGATTGAAATTAAGTGCCATAGTAACATCATTTTAGGATTCACTCCTAAAAATGACAATTTTAAATGGCTTTGGAAATGACTTGAGT
>NZ_JBAVZJ010000526.1:0-1984 GCF_049588695.1 Robiginitalea sp. | reverse complement strand
AATTTCAGGGCAAATGTACTATTGTCAGTTCTAAATTGTGTATATTAGGTCACATTTTGCTGGTAAAAGGGAGTTTTATTCCAAAGTTTTATATTTTTGCCATCATCTTAATTTTAAATCTTACAATATGTCAGATATTGCATCAAGAGTAAAGGCTATTATTGTTGATAAGCTGGGTGTTGACGAAAATGAAGTGGTTACCGAGGCCAGCTTTACCAACGACCTGGGGGCAGATTCACTGGACACTGTGGAGCTCATTATGGAATTCGAAAAAGAATTCGATATTCAAATCCCTGACGATCAAGCAGAAAATATCGCAACAGTAGGTCAGGCTATCAGTTATATCGAGGAGGCCAAGAATTAATGATATTGTTTTCATTAGTATTTAAATTATCCATGTGGTAAACGCGCTGCATGGATAATTTTTTTTAATTTACGCTTGGGTATAGAGCAGTTTTAGAGATTCGTTCCATGGATAAAAAGCGAGTAGTAGTTACCGGTTTAGGGGCCTTGACGCCCATTGGGAACACCTTAGACGCTTATTGGGAAGGACTTATAAGCGGTAAAAGCGGCAGTGATTTTATCACTTATTTTGACGCTGAAAAATTCAAGACCAAATTTGCCTGTGAGCTTAAAGGATTCGACCCCATGGACTTCTTTGATCGGAAAGAAGCCCGTAAGCTCGATCGGTTTACACAATACGCCCTGGTTTCTTCCGATGAGGCCATTATCGATTCCGGGCTGGATCTGGATGCTGTCGATAAGTTCCGGGTAGGGGTTATCTGGGGCGCGGGTATCGGAGGCCTGGAGACTTTCCAGACCGAGGTACTGAACTTTGCCCAGGGGGACGGAACCCCTAGATTCAATCCATTCTTTATTCCAAAGATGATCGCGGACATCGCTCCGGGAAACATATCTATAAAACACGGCTTCATGGGGCCGAATTACACCACGGTCTCTGCCTGCGCGTCTTCGGCCAATGCCCTGATCGATTCCCTGAATTACATACGCATGGGCTATTGCGATGTGGTGGTAACGGGTGGAAGTGAAGCAGCAGTAACCATTGCAGGAATGGGGGGGTTTAATGCCATGCATGCCCTCTCGACGAGAAACGACAGTCCCCAGACCGCCTCCCGCCCGTTCGATGCCACACGAGATGGCTTTGTACTTGGGGAGGGTGCAGGATCCCTGATTCTCGAAGAATACGAGCACGCCAAAGCACGGGGTGCTAAAATTTACGCCGAGGTGCTCGGGGGAGGGCTCTCCAGTGATGCATACCATATGACGGCACCTCACCCGGAAGGTATTGGCGTGATCAGGGTCATGGAGAACTGCCTGCAGGATTCCGGGGTTACCCCCGAGGAAGTAGATGCCATAAATACGCATGGTACGGCTACCCCGCTTGGTGATGTCGCCGAGCTGAAGGCCATCACCCAGGTATTCGGATCGCACGCTTCTAAAATCAATATCAATTCAACCAAGTCCATGACGGGGCATCTCCTGGGAGCTGCGGGAGCCATAGAGGCCATAGCTTCCATCCTTGCCATGAAACACAGTATAGTGCCTCCTACCATCAATCACACTACTGTGGACGATCAAATCGATCCGAGCCTTAACCTCACGCTGAATAAGGCGCAGGAGCGGGAAGTAAATGTAGCCATGAGTAATACGTTTGGCTTCGGAGGGCATAACGCCTGTGTATTATTCAGAAAAATAAGTTAGAGGGCCCATGACATTTCCTGGAAACATCTTTAATTCCCATCCCAAAGAGGATGGGGATTTTTTTTTGGGAATCACCGAGATCCTTGGATTTAAACCCCGGAAACTGGACCTTTATAAAAATGCCTTCCTGCACCGTTCCCTGAATCGGAAGGACAAAAAAGGCAATCCCCTGAATTACGAGAGGATGGAATTCCTGGGGGACTCCATGTTGGGGACGATCATTTCTCATTATCTCTATAAGGAAGTCCCTGCCGGGGACGAA
>NZ_JBAVZJ010000525.1:0-2110 GCF_049588695.1 Robiginitalea sp. | reverse complement strand
GGGTTGAAGACCACGCCATTGGTAGACATTTCGTGGATAATTCTGCCATTGCCATTGACCGCTTCGGAAACACTGTCTATAAGTTGAATCGTCTGGTTTACGATTTCATCCTGTCCGATGGCCATATAGCCCTGCAGGGCGTATTCACTATCGACGCCAAACCACCAGGGGTAATCCGGGATTCCCGCTGTAATGCCCCGGCCGATCTCCGGGACCTCCCGAATAAGCCAGTCCGAATTATATTTCAACCATTCAAAGGTTTCATTCAGTAAAGAATCAGGCGTGGTAAGTTTAGATTTAGCGGCGAGCCGTTGATATCTCTCCGATTTTTCCCGGAGAAGGCTGGTGGCGTGTTGCTCAAGATCGGTATACGTAGCCCGCGCATCGGATTCTGAGGTGTACGATCCGGCAATCACAAAATTCACCGCCTGAGTAGCTCCCGGGGGTATGCTAAGCACATACCGGAGTGTCCCTGCTTTACCCTGGCCTGAGTACCGATCCGCACTTTCCTCCTGAGCGTCCCCTGGCAACCCGGCCCCGAATATCAGATGCCATGGGTTTCCCGAATCTCTCATGCTCCACGTCTGCGAATCTGAGTCATAAACAGCCTGATCCGGATGGTCGAGCATCCCGCTGCGCTCCCCCAGCCAGGTAGGGCGTAAATCGGAGAATCCCGTAAATTCCAGGGTAACGATACGGTTGGTTGCTCCTGTATTCTGAATGCTGTATTGAACTACAAGTCCTTGTTTTCCATCCGGTGCAAATTGCCACCGGTTGACCTCCAGGTCTTCACCTTCCAGGGTATACAGGTGTTTATTGGCCATTGGAAAATTGACAAAAGCCGACGCTTTTTCCAGGGGGATGCGACGCTCATTTTCGATCAGAACGGCCTGAAAACCATCCATCAGTTTAATGGGATGGTTCCAGATCCCGCCCATTTCTCCTTTTATATGCCAGCCCAGTTCAGGAAAACTTCCATCCTGGTGCCCCACCAGATAGACGCGGTCCCCAGCCGTGACAAAAGGACTGTTCAAATAGGCTTTTGTGCCTGGAATGCGCGGACTGTCGCTAAGGATGGCTTCAAAATGATTCGTTGTGGGGCCCTCCTCATTGGAGCAAGCGACACATAGCAGTGCGAAAAGTAAGGCGTACCAGTGGCGCATCAATGATATGACCGGGTATTTATACATATAGTAAAAATAAACAATACAAGGCAATGAAAGGGATGCGGATTAATCTGCAGTAAGGGCAAAAAAAAACAGCCTCCATGCGGAGGCTGTTTTTAAGATTCTATCGGGTTGCCTTCCCGGTCTGTGAACTGATATTCCAGATAAGTGTAGGCATCCCTGGGCATAACTTTAATCCACTTCTTATACTCCAGAAACCATTTGGAGCGTATGGATGGAAATCCTTTGGTCAGATAAGCCGCTATAAAAGGGTGTGCATTAAGCGTAATAGTCTTGTCTTTTCCATTGGATTTGAGAAGCCGCTCGAGCGTATCGTTTATTTTTTCAATAAGTACGATTGGAGCTTCCACTTCCTGTCCCTGTCCACTCGGATCCGCTTCGGTCGTTTTAATATTGACTTCAGGTCGTACCCGCTGTCGGGTGATTTGAACCAGTCCGAATTTACTCGGAGGCAGGATTTTGTGCTTCGCGCGATCATCCTTCATTTCGTCCCGGAGGTGGTTGAACAATTTCTTCCGATGTTCCGGCCGTATCATATCGATGAAATCCACGACAATAATCCCTCCCATGTCTCTCAGTCGCAATTGCCTGGCGATTTCAGAAGCTGCCAGTATATTGACTTCAAGGGCAGTATCTTCCTGGTTCTTCGCCTTGTTCGAGCGATTCCCGCTGTTGACATCGATGACATGCAATGCTTCTGTATGTTCGATGATCAGGTAGGCGCCTCTGCTCATAGAGGCTGTTCGCCCAAAAGAAGTTTTGATCTGGCGTTCTATTCCGAATTTTTCAAAAATCGGAACACTTGCCGAGTACAACTTGACAATGGATTCTTTTTCAGGGGCTATTTCATGCAGGTAATCTGTGATCTGATTGTAAAGCGTTTCATCGTCCACATGAATTCCGGTAAAAGAGTCGTTAAAGAC
>NZ_JBAVZJ010000524.1:0-1640 GCF_049588695.1 Robiginitalea sp. | reverse complement strand
GGATATTGGTGCTATTACCAATAAAAAAAGGTTATGCCGGAGTGGCATAACCTTTAATATTTCGGTTGAAAGGTTATCAGGATAACACTGCCTTAACCTTGTCGGCGGCTTCCTGGAACTGAACTGCAGAATGAACAGCCAACCCGGAATTATCGAGGATTTCCTTGGCGAGCTCTGCATTGGTTCCCTGCAGCCTTACGATAATCGGCACTTTTATAGCGTCGCCCATGTTTTTATAGGCATCCACAACCCCCTGGGCTACCCGGTCGCATCTGACGATTCCACCAAATATATTAATCAGGATCGCCTTGACATTGGGATCTTTAAGTATAATCCTAAAAGCCTCTTCTACCCTTTTGGCATCGGCTGTTCCTCCTACATCCAGGAAGTTGGCAGGCTCCCCACCGGCCATTTTAATGAGATCCATTGTAGCCATAGCCAGTCCTGCCCCATTGACCATACAGCCCACATTCCCGTCCAGATCCACGTAATTCAATCCTACGGAACGGGCTTCAACTTCAATGGGGTTCTCTTCCCGCAAGTCGCGCATCTCAGCGTATTGCTTCCTTCTGAAAAGGGCATTGTCATCAATGGTTACTTTGGCGTCCACCGCCATAATTTTATCGTCCGAGGTCTTAAGGACGGGGTTGATTTCAAAAAGGCTGGCATCACTCTCCTCATAGGCCTTGTAAAGAGACATAACAAATCGGGTCATCTCCTTAAAAGCAGTGCCGGTTAAGCCGAAATTAAATGCAATACGCCTTGCCTGAAAAGGTAAAAGACCCACAGCCGGATCGATCTCTTCTGTAAAAATAAGATGCGGGGTTTTTTCTGCAACCGCTTCGATGTCCATCCCGCCTTCAGGTGAATACATAATCATGGTATGGGAGGTGGCCCGATTGAGCAAGACAGACATATAATACTCACTGGTCTCACTGGGGCCCGGATAGTAGACATCTTCCGCTACCAAAACCTGATGAACTTTTTTACCTTCCGCAGAGGTCTGGGGCGTTACCAGATTCATCCCAATAATTTGCCCCGCAAGCGCTTCAACTTCCTCAAGCTTTTTAGCGAGTTTTACCCCACCCCCTTTTCCGCGGCCTCCCGCGTGAACCTGAGCTTTAATGACATGCCAGCTCGTCCCGGTCTCCTGAGTTAAAGTTTTGGCGGCATCGACTGCCTCTTTTGCATTGTGCGCCACGATACCCCGCTGTACGCGGACTCCGAAACTGGCAAGAATTTCCTTACCCTGATATTCGTGTAAATTCATTGTTGTTTTGTCAGCTGTTGGATGCAAAAATAGGAAACCGGGTGGACTTCCCCTAATAGAAATAAGAACGGATTACTGGAGGGAGTAATCTTTAAAGTCCAGCGGGTCGAAATTCCGAAAATGACCGTTTAACTCGATGCGTTCACGCGTACGATTCAGTTCCCCGAGCACTTTTATCGTCTGCTGTAAATGATCCAGGAGAAATTGCAACCGCACGCTCTCACTGGCCAACTGCAGCAACTGGTATTCCTGCTGAAAAGACAAACCCATCTTGTGGGCCAGGGTGAAGCTGTTGAAGACCTCCAGCTTAATCGGGCCGAAGGGCAGCTCCATTAACCTGTAAAGTTCCCGGCAGGCCTCCAGTACTTTT
>NZ_JBAVZJ010000523.1:0-4611 GCF_049588695.1 Robiginitalea sp. | reverse complement strand
GAACCACCCCATGGCGCTGGAGCGGAACAGAAAGGTCCGGTGGACCTTTCGAGCGACAGGCGAGATGGCGCGCAGGCTTAGTTGTCATCCTTTTCGGGAACAGGATCGTAGCCAGAACCACCCCATGGATGACAACTCCCTACACGCTTCAAAGCCAACCATCCTCCTTTGCGAAGGCCGTGTTTTTGCAGGGCTTCTATGGAGTATTGGGAACAGGTAGGGAGGTATCTGCAACTGGGAGGCGTAAGGGGGGAAATATACTTTTGATATCCCCGGATCAGTGAAATAAAAAGAGCTAAAATCCTATTTTTCATAGTACCTGTGGCCTATCGGTACAAGGTACGTTTTCCAGCAACCGAAACCAATCAGTTCGGTTTTTGAGTAGCGGGAAATGCGGGTGCCAGTTGGTTGCTTTCAGCTTCAGAATACAGGCGTGAACGAATTAAGAACCGAAGCCCGAGCGGGATCTCCAGAGAAAAGCTCGATCCCCTTCCCGGGACTACATCCACGGTCAATTGGGTGTGTTTCCAGTATTCAAACTGGTCTTTGGCGATATAAAAATCACATCCTGCTACTTCACCGAGCCAGATATCTGAATCATCCAACAAGAGTTCCCCTTCCGGATAACACATCGGAGAGGAACCGTCACAACACCCTCCACTCTGATGAAACATCAGTGGGCCGTGTGCTGCCCTAAGCTGTTCTATAACCTCTTGGGCGGCTGGGGTGACGATTACTCTCCGGGTGTTCATATTGCTTTGCTCAGATAATAAATAACTCCTAGAAAAAGCCCATGGCATTTTTGTCGTAGGAAATCAGCATGTTTTTGGTCTGGCGATAGTGGTCCAGCATCATTTTATGATTTTCCCTTCCAATACCGGATTTCTTATACCCGCCAAAAGGGGCATGGGCGGGATAGAGGTGGTAACAGTTGACCCAGACCCTTCCGGCCTGGATGCCCCGGGAGATCTGATACGCCTGATGGGTATCCCGGGTCCAGACGCCGGCTCCCAGCCCGTACAGGGTATCGTTGGCAATCTCAAGGGCTTCCGCCTCGTCCTTAAAGGATGTCACGCAGACCACCGGCCCGAATATCTCCTCCTGGAAAACACGCATTTTATTGTTCCCTTTCAAAATGGTAGGTTCTATGTAGTACCCGCCTTCAAGACCTTCGTTGTACGCGGCCTTTCCTCCGGCGAGTACTTCGCATCCCTCTTCCTTGCCGATTTCGATATAACTCAGGATTTTTTCATACTGGTCGTTGGAAGCCTGGGCGCCCATCATGGTTTGTGAATCCAGGGGATGTCCGAGTTTTATAGCCTTAGTGCGCTCCACCACTCGTTCCATAAAAGCATCAAAAATACTCTCCTGAACCAGCATACGGGAAGGACATGTACAAACCTCCCCCTGATTCAGCGCAAACATCACAGCTCCTTCGATGCATTTGTCGAAAAAGGCATCGTCGGCATCCATCACACTCTCAAAAAATACGTTCGGGGACTTGCCTCCGAGTTCCAGCGTTACCGGAGTGATATTTTTGGAGGCGTATTGCATAATGAGTTGCCCGGTGGTCGTTTCGCCCGTAAAGGCAATTTTTCCAATTCGCGGGCTCGATGCCAGGGGTTTACCCGCTTCTGCACCGAATCCGTTGACGATATTCAAAACACCATCCGGAAGAATACCTTCAATCAGTTCTGCCAAAATCAGCATACCCACCGGGGTTTGCTCAGCGGGTTTCAGGACCACGCAGTTACCTGCAGCAAGGGCCGGGGCCAACTTCCAGGCCGCCATAAGGATAGGGAAGTTCCATGGAATAATCTGTCCGACGACCCCCAGGGGCTCCCAGACATTCAAACTCACGGTAGATGAATCCAATTCGCTCACGGTTCCCTCTTCAGCCCGGATAACTCCCGCAAAATAGCGGAAGTGGTCTACTGCCAGGGGCATATCTGCAGCCATCGTCTCACGAATAGCCTTCCCATTGTCCCAGGTCTCGGCCCGGGCCAGATCCTCCAGGTTTCTTTCCATGGCATCGGCAATCTTCAGGAGCATATTACTGCGCGTGGTGGCGGAGGAATTATTCCATTCCGGAGCAGCTTTCCAGGCTGCATCCAACGCAAGTTCGACGTCTTCTGCTGTCGAGCGTGGAATTTTGGTGAAGTTTTGTCCGTCTACGGGAGAGACATTGTCAAAATACTGACCTTTTACAGGAGGGGTCCACTTTCCTCCAATGTAGTTCTCATACTGATTCTTAAACTTGGGTTTGTTCAGGGTTTCTTTTTCATTTGTTGCCGTTGTACTCATCTTTTAAATATTTATGTTAATCTGCACTATTGTCATTCAGACGGGCTCCTCTACCAGAACGGAGACCTTAGTGATCCCAAAGTAGCTGTTCTGTTTTGGAATGATCTGACCGATTCTCCCGCCCATATGACCAATCCTATCATAATTGATATTTTAACATAAAATAGCACTATAATTTTTAAATTTACTCTAATAATTGTTAAAAAATTGCCGTCTCCATAGAGTCCTATGCGCCTGCCCGAACATTTTCTGAACAACCGCAAGCTGGAGTCCCTGGTGGAAAATCAATCCAGTTTTACCCTGGACCATGCGGCCATGCATATTTTTGAGACGCACCAGCAGGCTGAACAGGTGCTGCTTCAGTTTGACCAGCCTGTATTGGCCAGTATGATTGAGGGGAAAAAGGTGATGCATCTAAGGGACTACGAGTCTTTTCAGTTTTTGCCCGGGGAATCCCTTGTATTGCCTTCCGGAGAACTTATGTGTATAGACTTCCCGGAAGCGGAGTACGAGAATCCTACCCGTTGCCTGGCCATGGCGATTTCTGAGGAGAAAATCACCAAAGTACTCGATTGGATGAATGAGACCATGCCCAAGACAGGGGGACTGCACTGGGGGCTCATGGATTACAACTTTCATTTTGTCAACGATGCGGCGGTCTTCCAGATTCTGCAACGGCTGGTTTTCCTGTTTACCGAAGACCATCCCTATAAAGACTACTTTGTTGACAATATGCTTCGCGAATTGATTATCCGGATTCTCCAGACCAATGAACTGAAGATCTACGGCTCGGACACCTTTACCCTTCGGGAAAACAGCCGGCTGGCACATGTGGTACGATATATCCGGACGCATTTGCACGAATCACTGGACATCGCTACCCTGAGTAAGGAAGCCTGTATGAGCGCCTCCCACTTTCACCGGGTTTTTAAAAATGAACTCGGTATTTCCCCCGTGGAGTTTATCAATAACGAAAGGGTAAAACTGGCGGTAAGCCTGCTACAGAATCCGGAGATCAGTATTAAGGAAGTTTATATGTGCTGTGGCTTCGAGAGCCGGTCTTATTTCAACCGGGTTTTTAAACACAAACAACAAATTACTCCGGGAGACTACCAACGCCTGCTACAGCGCAGCATGTTCTAAAGGGCTATTGTCAGAGTTGATAACTGGTGCCTTCTTTCCCATCCTTGAGTTGGATCCCAAGTTCAGATAGCGTATCGCGGATCTGGTCTGAAGTCTGGTAATCCTTATCGGCTCGTGCTTTGTTGCGCATTTGAATCAGCAGTTGCATCAAACCTTCTACCTTGCCATCCGATGCAGCCGCATCCAGGGATTTCTCTAACCCGAGAACCTCGAAGACAAATTCGTTCATACTGCTTTTCAATATATTTTTATCAGCAGCACTGAGTGTTTTGCGACCTTCCCGTACAAGGTGAATCCATTTTACGGCTTCGAAGAGTTGGGCGATGAGGATAGGACTGTTGAAATCGTCGTTCATCGCGTCGTAGCACCTTTGTTTCCAAGCCATGACGTCCAGCTCGGATTTCTCAGACACCTTGAGGCTTTCCAGAACTTCAAGGGCATCCATCAACCGGTGATATCCTTTTTCAGCCGCCAGCAGGGCCTCATCACTCAGGTCGAGGATACTGGTGTAATGGGCCTGCATCATAAAGAAACGGACCACGCTTGCCGAATAGGCTTTGCTCAAAATGGGGTTGTTTCCATCAAAAATCTCCTCCGGAAGCAGATTGTTCCCCGTAGACTTGGACATCTTCTTCCCATTGAGGGTGAGCATGTTGGCATGCAGCCAGTAGTTCACCGGGCTGTGACCAAAACGCGCCTCGGCCTGGGCAATCTCACACTCGTGATGCGGAAATTTCAAATCCATTCCTCCCCCGTGGATGTCAAAGGTCTCACCGAGGTATTTGGTGCTCATTACGGTACACTCCAGGTGCCAACCGGGGAAACCTTCGCCCCATGGAGAAGGCCAACGCATAATATGCCTGGGCTCAGCCTTTTTCCAGAGTGCAAAGTCCTGGGGGTTTTCCTTTTCATCCTGGGCGGTGAGTTCCCGGGTGTTGGCAATCATATCCTCCAGTTTGCGACCACTGAGCTTGCCGTATTCAACGTCCGAATCGAATTTCTGAACATTAAAGTAAACGGAGCCGTTTTTTTCATAGGCATACCCTTTGGAAAGGATGGCCTTAATAATCTCAATTTGCTCTACGATATGCCCCGTGGCTGTAGGTTCAATACTCGGGGGAAGCAGGTTGAATTTTCGAAGGATGTTGTGGAAATCAGTGGTGT
>NZ_JBAVZJ010000522.1:0-5934 GCF_049588695.1 Robiginitalea sp. | reverse complement strand
CTATACTGCGTTTAAGATGCTCAAAGCAGATTCCCATGAATTCAACCCCAAGGAATCTGTGGTTTTCCGTCAGATTTCAAAAGTTTTTCCGATTACCTCGAGCATTGATGGCAATCATTTTTTTATCAACCGCCTCGGGATCCGGGCAGCTACCCCACTTTTCGTCGCCCTGATCATCATTGAACTTACGGACATCCTCTTTGCACTGGACAGCATCCCCGCCATCCTGGCCATTACGGCGGACCCCTTTATTGTATTTAGTTCGAATATTCTGGCCATCCTGGGACTGCGCTCCATGTATTTTCTGATTTCCAGGATGTTGACTAAGTTTCGTTTTATCAATTACAGCCTCGTGGTCATTCTCGCTTTTGTAGGGATTAAAATGCTCCTCTCCCATTATGTGCATCTGCAGGAATGGGTTTCCCTGTCGGTAATTGTCCTCGCTCTGGTTGGTGGGATTCTCGCCTCCCTGTACATTCCTGAAAAAACGGACAAGCCCGAGGAGGGTAGCTAGCTAGAGGTTTTCCTGTCGTTGCTTAAAACTTTTTACCTGGATTTCAAGCATCCGGAAATCGCGGATAAGTTGGTTTAGATCTTCCCGGGATTTATCGCGAATCCGCTGTTCATTATCTCTGAAATTCCGGAATGCCAGGCATCGTTTTTCCAGGGTCTGCAATCGGGCCCTAAGCATCTCCCGTTGCACAAATTGATCCTTGGTTTGGGGTTCCTGGTTATAATACCCCAAAAAAACTTTGAGTTGACCTCCCAAATGCCGCAGCCGATCAAGTTGTACCCTGACAGGCAGGCCATCTGACGGATTTTGTGGAAGTGGTTTGGTGGTCATGCTTTAAAAAATTAGACGTGATCTCTAAAATTACACTTTTAGGCTTCCTTTCAAGGGCCGAAATAGGTTGAAAAGTAAATGATATCAATTATTTAACAGACCTCAGGATTCCAAACTGACTTAAGTCATATATAAGGCTGGGTTAAATTTGGAAATTGGGGTAACACTCAGTAAATTTCCAAAAACAAAAGTGCATGGATATCAACTTTCAATACGATGCGGTAAAGGCCAGCGACCGGTTGGAGATATTAACCGCCAAAAGACTCCAAAAACTTTTTGACAAATACGACTTTCTCATTCGTGCAGAGGTTCTGTTTAAGAAAGAGAATACAGCCAGCCCTGAAACCGGGATGATTTGTAAGATTCGCCTGAGTCTGCCCGGTCCCCTGGTCTTCGCAGAGTCCAGCCATGGCACCTTTGAAGTATCGATCACAGAGACCGTAAACGATCTGGAGCGCCAGTTGCGAAAACGCAAGGACAAAATGAAGCATCGGGCCTGAATCCCCGGGTAGACGCAAAAAATATTCCGAATACCGGTATAACGCAAACCTTTCTGGGGTAAGATCCCTAAGGGGATGTAACTCCTGTGGTTTTAATGGAGCTTACCCGTTTTTTCCCTTTGTTTTGCGGCTGATGATCTCCAGGGCGTCTCCCACAGTCTGCATTTTTTGCATGTCCTCGTCTTCCAGCAGGATGTCGTATTGATCTTCCAGATCCAACACAATATCGACCAGATGGGCTGAATTAATATTTAGTTCGTTAATTAGATGACTGTCCCTGTCAATGGTGTCCCGATCGACATCTTCAGGAAGATATGGGCCGATGATTTCGAGAAGTTCTTTGTACGAATCAGTTTTTTCCATAGAAATTTAATCGTAGCGTTTAAAGATAACACAAGCGTTGACATCTCCGAAGCCCAGACTGGCTTTTGCAATGGTCTCAGGTGAGGAGGGTGTATTTTCAAGAGGAACCCGGGAGGGGTCAATAAGTTGACTGATTTCAGGATGCAGATCTGTAGCATTGCGGTTTCCGATCACCTGACGGGCTTCGAATTGGAGTATTGCCGCTACACATTCCATGCTTCCGGAAGCCGATAAACCATGGCCCAGCACATCCTTAAATGAGTTGATCAAAGGAAAGTCAGCCCCACTTCTCCCAAGAGCCTGAGACCAGTTAAAAACCTCCTCAGCATCCCGTGCAGTCGCCGTAAGGTGCCCGTTGATAACATCAATATGCGCCCCTTTTAAACCTGTGGTGCGAAGGGCTTCGGTGATACAGCGCTGAACAGCTTTCCCGTTCGAGGCCGTCATGGATCCTCCCCCGCGCTGTCCGCCGCAATTCACAGCCCCCCCAAGTACCTCCGCGTGGATATTTGCTTTCCGTTCCAGGGCGCTTTCAAGGGACTCCAGGACCAGGGCTCCTGCACCACTTGAGGGGACAAAACCTGCGGCTGACTCCGCCATGGGCCTGCTTGCCCGTTCAGGTTCCTCATTAAATCCGGAAGGCACAACGCGCATGGCGTCAAAGCCACCCCAAACATATGGGCCACTATCGCTACAGCTCCCCGCCAACATCCGATCCGCCATTCCATTTTGGATTCTGTCAAAAGCCATAAGGATGGCTTCAGTCCCTGTACTGCATGCTGAAGAATTACTGCTGACCTGATTCCCACATCCGATCTTACCTGCCAGAAATGCACTAATTCCGCTCGCCATGGTCTGTGGAACCGCAGTGCTGCCCAATCTGCGTACATTTCCCTGGTCTATTTTTAAGATCGACTCCCGAAACTTATCGACCCCAAGTATACTGGTGCCAAAAATAATTCCGGAATCCCAGTGCGGATTCTCTGCGTCCGCCATCACCAGTCCGGCGTGTTTCCAGGCTTCGATACCTGCAACAGTTCCATAAATCAAACCAGTTGATAATAAGCCTCTTATTTCTAATGTACTAAAGTATTCATGTAATATTTGTTCTGAAATTTCCGGAATACCGCCCACCTGGCATCTGAAGCCCAACGCTTCCAGTTCGGGCAGGTGTCGTAAACCTGATACCCCCTGAAACATCGCTTGCCTGAAAGCAGGAAGTCCTATCGCATTTGGTGCGCAAATTCCCATACCCGTGATGACTACCCTGCGCTTCATCGGTCTACAGATTTAATGATCCCAGCGATTTGGCCCCGGCAAGCGAGTTCGCCATTGGCGGTATACAGGAATACTTTTGCTTTGAGCTTTTGAAACCGGAAATAGACCTTTTCGCCCCGGACCCGGACGCGTTCCCCCGGAAAAACGGGTTTTAAAAATTCCATCTCGGATTCTGTCATGGCTACGGCAGCCCCTTCCGGTAAGACTTCTCCCGTGGAGCCGGAGAGGTAAATCCCCAGACAAACCAAACCTATCTGGGCACAGCATTCGGTCAATAACACACCGGGGGTTACAGGGAAGTCTTTAAAATGACCTTTGTAAAACTCACTCTCTGCATGAAAGGTGTAAAACCCCTCTACAGACTCCGGGGTTAGGAGTGTCAGGCCATCCACAAAGCGAAATGGAGGGGCGTAGGGCAACTGATCGAGGATTTCGGTGAATTCTTTCTTCATACTCAACACAAACTTTCCCCTCCGTCTACTTTTATGATGGTGCCATTTATCCATGCGGCCTCGGGACGGCTCAGGAGATATACAACATCCGCAATATCCTCAGGCCTTGTCAGTCTTCCCGAGGGGTTTCTCTGAGTGGTACGCATCAGTATTTCCGCACTTCCCGGGATGCGCTTCATCGAATCGGTTGGGGTTACCCCCGCTTGCAGGCCATTGGCCCGCAGGCCCCAAGGTGCAAACTCAACGGCGATCTGCCTGATGATCGCCTCGAGGGTGGCCTTGGCTGCGGCCACTGCTCCATAGCCCGGAATCACCCTACTACTCCCTTCACTGGTAAAGGCGATTACGCTAGAGTTGGAAGCAAAAAGCCCTTCCCGAAAGAGCAGCTTCACCCAGCGGTACATATTGTAAGCCATGGCTTCCCCGGTTAATACAAAATCCTCTCCCGAGAGGGTGGGTGCCTGGGAATCGGAGGTCATGGGTTTTAAATTTCCTTTTGCAATGCTGTGCACCAGCAGTCGGACTTTTGCACCTTGTCCAAGGATTTTTTTGATTTCCCGGAGTATTTCCACCTGCCCCTTTTCCCTTATTGCGTCTTTATGTATGCTGTAAAAAGGAGTGCTCCCCCCGGAGAGGGAATCGAATTCCACAGTTATTTGCTCCATATCCTTTCGCATATCCCGGTGGATTGCAATAACAGGGATGCCTTCCAGGAGCAATTTCCGCACCGTGGCCAGACCCAGGCCCTGACTACCCCCGAGAACTATTGCAAAATCTTTGATATGCGGGACATCGTTCATCATACTTCTAAAACTCTAACAGAATGCGCTGGGCCGTAAATCCAGGGCCAAAACTCAGGAGAAGACCCAGTTCTCCCGCGGGGATCTCCCTTTCCAAAAAACGCTCCAGGACATAGAGTACGGTCGCACTACTCATATTGCCAAAACACCTGAGCACCTCCCGGGTATCATCCAGGTTCGCCTCCTGCCCTTTAAAGAGTTCAGAAACGGTCTGGACGATTTTTCTTCCACCGGGATGGAAAATTAGATGTTTCAAATCTGAAAGCTCTTTATCCTGCTTCGCCAGGAAAGGCCCGAGCATCGGATAGAAGTGGTCTGAAATCGTTTCAGGCACGGCCGGATCCAAAATCATCTTTAAGCCCGAATTGGTAAGGTCAAAACCCATTAAATGCGTGGTCTCCGGGAAGTGGTACATGCCTTCTTCGAGAATCCTGGGACCCTCCGTTTCGGGTTCTGAACTCATCAGCACACAAGAGGCGCCATCGCCGAATATCGCGGCACTGATGATATTGGCCATGGAGTGGTCTGTATACTGAAAAGTGGCAGCCGGACTTTCAACGGCGATAACGGCGGCCCGCTTGCCCGGGTTGGCTTTTAAAAAATTGTAGGCATAAATCAAGCCGGAGATTCCCGCTGCACAGCCCATCTCCGTTACCGGAAGGCGACATACATCACCCCGGAGGGAAAGGGCGTTGATCAGGTAGGCGTCCAGGGAGGGAATCATGATGCCCGTACAACTCACGGTGATCAGGTAATCCAGGCTATCCCCTTCCCAGGATGCTTTTGCCAGCGCTTTGGCCAGTACTTCTTTTCCGAGCTTCCTAACCTCTCGGGCATATACGCGATTGCGATCTTCAAAGGAAGTGGACGTAAAAACAGCTTCAGCATCCATAATCCCATACCGCCGGTCTACTCCTGCTCCTTCGAAAATCTTTACAGCTTTACGGATAAGGCGGTCGGGCTCTCCGTGCAACCACAAGGGAACAAAAGGCAATATCTCTGAAGTTAATCGCGCGAACTCAGGCAAGGCCTTTGCGGCACTTGTGATACGAACATCAGTCATTCTTTTTCTTTAAGGTAGAGGATCCAGAGGTACCGAAAAGCCCATTTCCATCGAATATGATAGGCTGCAACTTCAATACTTTGGCTAAACTGCTCCAATTCGGAGCTCCGAAATCCCCTTAGGATGGAAATCAGTCCATCGTGAATAGCAATTTTTGATTTCATAAAAATAACCCCAAATAGCCGAAATAAGTAATACGCCAATGGGTTTCTGTCTAAATCATTGATAACAATGGCTTTGCACCCGGAGTTGGACCAGTAGGAGAGCATTTTCCGGATCTGCTCGTCTGTAAAATGATGCAGGAAGAGGTTGCAGATGATAACAAAATCCCCTTTGGGCAGCTCGGGGGGCTCAAGGATGTCCCGGATTTCATATTTAATCTCCATATCAGAAGTGTTTTGCATAATGCCCGATTCCAGGCTTTCTGCGTTGCGATCCCAGCCGGTAAGACGGGCCTTAAATCGCATTTTTCGACAGTACTTATGCAAGTGCCTTAGAAATTCTCCATCCCCACAACCTATATCCAGGATGTGTGTGGGCGTCTCCCGGGAAAGGAAGGGTTTTAGACCTGCAATTCCCACGGCATGCCCACCCAAAAGGGTATTAACTCTCTTAAGATCCCCCAGGGCTGCCT
>NZ_JBAVZJ010000521.1:0-3638 GCF_049588695.1 Robiginitalea sp. | reverse complement strand
GATCAGGGACGCACTGAGCCCCTGATGTTCCATTTCATTGAGTCCTTCTATGGTACACCCCATGGGTGTGGTAACCCGGTCGATTTCTGCTTCCGGATGACTTCCCGATTGAATCAGGAGCTCGGCCGCTCCCCGACAGGTATGCATGGCGAGTTCCTGGGCCTGCGCGGCATCGAACCCCAATTGTATGGCACCTTGGGTAGTTGCGCGGATCAGGCGCATCCAGAAGGCGATCCCACTGGCACAGATGACTGTGGCAGCTTGCATACGCGCTTCTGGAATAATCATGGAATGCCCCATACGATTAAAGATGGCCTGGGCGAGTTCCAGACGCTCTTTCCCCTGTTCATTACTGCATAGGCAGGTCATCGAGTGCTGGACGGAGATTGCCGTATTGGGCATCGCCCGGATGATATACCGCCCCTTACCGATAAGGGCCTCGATTTCAGAGATGACAAAGCCTGTAATCGTGGAAATAACCACATGGTTTTCACCCAAAAGATCCTCAACAGAGTTCAGGACAGCAGGAAAGTCGCCAGGTTGTACTGCAAAAATCAGAATATCCGATTCCGAAACCGCCTGGCGGTTATCCGAAGTGGTTATGACGTTGCCATAAGCTTCAAATTCCCGGAGCGTATCCGGATGGCGGCGCGTCAGGTACATGCTTGTGGCGGCCCCGCTGTGGAGGATGCCTTTGGCCATTGAAATACCCAGGTTGCCCGCACCAATGATTGCTATTTTCATCAGAAGTATTTTTAATTTTTAAAAGCCTATCGCTTTGAGGGTTAAGCCCCGTTCCCGGGGGAATCCAAACATCAGGTTCATATTCTCTACTGCCTGTCCGGAGGCTCCTTTTAAAAGGTTGTCCAGGACCGAGGTAATAAGCAGTTTTCTTTCGTGCAGGTGCAGATGCAGGTGTGCGGTATTGGTATTGACCACCTGTTTGAGGTGTACCGGGTCCTCCGTTACGAAGGTAAACGGGGAATCTTTGTAATAGTCCGTATACAACTCCACCGCTTGTTCGATACTACCGGCATACTCCGTATAAAGCGTTGCAAAAATGCCGCGGGGAAAATTCCCCCTGTGCGGGAGGAAATTCAATTCAGGAATAGCCGTGCCCGTACTTTCCAGGGTTTCCCGAATCTCGGAAAGGTGCTGATGTGTGAAGGGCTTATACACAGACATATTGTTATTTCGCCAACTGAAATGGGAGGTTTCTGAGAGTGCTGCTCCAGCGCCCGTACTCCCTGTTACCGCATTGATGTGTACAGCCTCTTTGAGCAGGCCTGCAGCGGCCAGGGGAAGGAGTGCCAGTTCAATAGCCGTGGCAAAGCAACCCGGGTTTGCAATGTTCCGGGACCTGGAAATCGCATCCAAATGGCATTCCGGAAGGCCGTAGACAAATTCCCTTTTCCCGAACCAACGGTTATCCACCCCCCGAAATTCATTGCTGAGGTCGATAATGCGTGTGGCCGAACCAAACGTCCACTCCTCCAGAAACCGCCCGGAGTTTCCGTGGCCCAGGCAAAGGAATACCACGTCTGTTTCCGTATCGGGCCGGTCGACATAGGTGAGGTTCGTCTGTCCTGTCAAATCCGGAAAAGTCTTGTGGAGGGATTCTCCTTTCCGGGTCCGGCTGAACACAAAATCCAGTTGGACGTCCGGGTGTTGAAGCAGAAGGCGGATGAGCTCCCCTCCCGTATAACCGGAACCTCCTATGACTCCTGCCCGTATCATGAGTCCCCTTGTATTTGCGAGGCAATGCGACCTGAATTAGAGAGGATTTTGATAAATCCTTTGGCATCTGTAGCCGACCAGCCCCGGTTGAGTTCCCCATAGCTTCCAAAAGAAGCATCCATCAGGTCGTTTTTCGAATCGATCCCTTCAAGTTCAAAACGATAGGGATGGAGTTTTACAAATACACGACCTGTTACCTTTCGCTGGGAATCTTCCAGAAAAGCTTCGATATTACGCATGACTTCATCCAGGTATTGCCCTTCATGCAGGAGCATCCCATAAAAACTCCCCAGCTGTTCTTTTTGAAATTGCTGCCATTTACTGAGGGTGTGTTTCTCCAAAAGGTGGTGGGATTTAAGGATAATCAACGGGGCGGCCGCTTCAAAACCCACGCGCCCTTTGATCCCGATAATCGTATCTCCCACATGTATATCCCTGCCAATAGCAAATTGGGAAGCCAGGGCTTCGAGTTTCAGGATATTGGCTACCGGGGTATCCTTTTTTCCATTCACTGCGGTTAGTTCCCCTTTTGTAAAATCCAGGGTGACCGTCTGGGAATCTTCCTTGACCAACGGGTTTGGATAGGCATGATCAGGCAGGGGCTTACGCGACTTCAGGGTTTCGTCTCCACCCACAGAAGTCCCCCAAAGCCCTTTGTTGATGGAATATTTTGCTTTTTCCCAGGCATAAGGGATACCGGCATCCCGGAGGTATTTGATTTCTGCTTCCCGGGAGAGTTGGTTATCGCGAATCGGGGTAATGATTTGCACCTCAGGCACCATAATCTGAAAAATCAGGTCAAAACGCA
This sequence comes from Robiginitalea sp., assembly GCF_049588695.1. Taxonomy (GTDB): domain Bacteria; phylum Bacteroidota; class Bacteroidia; order Flavobacteriales; family Flavobacteriaceae; genus Robiginitalea. The sequence goes on along the minus strand of NZ_JBAVZJ010000521.1, from coordinate 1,093 downwards.
CCTGGTCGTTGCCTGCACCGGTACTTCCATGGGCGATATGGGTGGCTCCTGTATCCCGCGCATATTGGGCGATTTCCATAGCTTGTACAATGCGCTCTGCACTAACCGACAGGGGGTAGGTATTGTTTCTGAGAATATTCCCAAAAACCAGGTACCTGACCACGCGGTCGTAAAAGGATTGCACCGCGTCTATGGCCCGGTATGAATGTACGCCCAACTCCAGTGCCCTGGACTCTATTTCCTTTAATTCTTCCCCGTCAAAACCACCGGTGTTCACGGTTACGGCATGAACTTCATAGGCTTCTTCATGGGAAAGGTAGTGCGCACAATAGGAAGTATCCAGGCCTCCACTGTAGGCCAAAACGAGTTTTTTCATGGTTTCTTTTTCTTTAATAGAAGTTTTTGCTTCAGGTTTTTCAAGCGTTCGAAGGATTTTTTATCCAGATTCGGTTCCGGTTTGGATGGCATTTGTTTTGGGTCGTAAAGCATCCCGGTACAGAGGCACATATTGCGGTTTGTACGGGTAAGGACATCGAAATTTTTGCAGGTCTGGCAGCCTTTCCAGAATTGCGGGTCGTCGGTGAGTTCGGAATAGGTCACCGGGCGGTAGCCCAGTTCTGAATTGATTTTCATCACAGCCAGCCCTGTGGTTATACCAAAGATTTTGGCTTCCGGGAATTTCTTGCGGGAGAGTTCAAAAATCGCCTTTTTGATCTTTTTGGCAAGCCCCTGGTTCCGATAGTCGGGGTGTACGATAAGACCGGAATTCGCCACGTATTTCTGGTGGCTCCAGACTTCGATATAACAAAAACCCGCAAAGTGGTCCCCATCGATTGCGATCACGGCATTTCCATTTTTAAGGCGCTTGATGATATACTCCGGTGTCCTTTTGGCAATCCCCGTACCCCGGACCTTAGCCGATTCGGTAATGGTTTCCGAGATCACGGCTGCAAATTTTATATGTGATGCATCAGCAACTACGATTTTCATTGCCAATTGAGAATTAATACGTGGAAGAGAAATTTTAAAATCGATGCGGAATTGGACTCACCTAATTCCATAACAGAGAGACACCCTTACGGGCGGAGGCGGA
>NZ_JBAVZJ010000520.1:0-7124 GCF_049588695.1 Robiginitalea sp. | reverse complement strand
CCTCTATGTAAAGGATCTCCTTCCGTATCTCGAGCGGAAAACCTTTAACTGGACCACCCTGATTCGCAAACCCTTCTTTGTACCCGAAAATAAGAAGCTGGATGATTTACTCCTGGAATTTCAGAATAAAAAAAACCACCTGGCCGTAGTCGTAGATGAGTTTGGGGGTACCTCGGGTATTGTCACCCTCGAAGACGTTATCGAGGAAATTGTAGGAGACATCAGCGATGAGTTTGACGATGAGGATCTGGTGTATTCCAAATTAGACGAATACAATTTCGTTTTTGAAGGTAAAACCAACCTCAAGGATTTTTATCGGGCGGCCCAAATAGAAGACGACACAGAATTTGAAGCGCATAAAGGAGAATCTGAAACGATAGCTGGTTTTGTGCTGGAAATTTCAGGAAGATTTCCTAAACGAGGTGAAAAAATACCCTTTAAAGGTTTCAATTTTACGGTTGAAAGCATCGATAAGAAACGCCTGAAGCAAATTAAAGTAACCCTGCCGCATGAGAAATAGTATCTGCCTTTTGATGGTCTTTATGGCATTTGGACTTATTGGCTGTAAAGACGAACCTGTACCAAAACCACGGGCAATGCTCCGTCTGGAGTACCCGGAACAGAATTACAGCAGGATGGAATCCGATTGCCCTTTTGTTTTTGACTACAATCTTTTAGCCCAGCCCAATTTTCAGGACGGCTGTAACCTCGTGCTCGATTACAGGGAAATGAAAGGGAGTATATACCTCTCTTACAAACCGGTGGAAGGCAATATAAAAGAACTTTTGTCCGACGCTCAGAAGCTTTCCTATGAACATGTGGTCAAAGCCGATAATATTCTGGAACAGCCTTTTATGAATGGGCAGGACCGGGTTTTTGGAATGTTCTATGAAGTCAAAGGGGATGCCGCTTCCCAATCCCAGTTCTACGTCACTGACAGCACAAACCATTTTGTGACAGGATCTCTGTATTTTTACGCCAAACCCAATTACGATTCGATTCTTCCGGCGGCCGACTATCTGCAACAGGATATACGTCGCATCGTAGAGTCGATCAGATGGAAGGCTGAGTAACCCCAACACATCCGATATGTCCTCCTACACCCCGGAAGCGCTTCGCGAATGCCACAGTAAAATCCAACCCTATATCCACAAAACCCCTGTGCTGACCTCCCATCTTTTAAATGAGCGCACCGGGGCCACATTGTTTTTTAAGTGCGAGAATTTTCAGAGGGGTGGATCTTATAAAATGAGGGGGGCTACACATGCAACCTTGTTAAAGAAAGAGGAGGGGCATTTACCCGGAGTGGTCACTCATTCCTCGGGAAATTTTGCCCAGGCCCTTTCCCTGGCTGCCCAATCCCTGAATATACCTGCCTATATAGTCATGCCCAAAAACGCCCCGGGAGTAAAAAAGCGGGCCGTTGACCAATACGGAGGATCGGTTTTTGAATGTGAACCGACCCTGGAGGCCCGTGAAGCTGAGGCGGAACGGATAGGTAAAGAAACAGGGGCGATATTTATACATCCCTCAAATGATCCTATGGTTATGCTGGGTCAGGGGACTGCAGCCCTGGAGCTGCTGGAAGAAGTGGAGACCCTGGATCACATCGTCGTTCCGGTTGGTGGAGGCGGTTTGCTTGGGGGGACAGCATTGGCCACGGCTTTTTTTGGTGGCCCTTGCGAAGCAATCGGGGCAGAGCCGCTGGCTGTTGACGATGCCTACAGATCCCTGCAGGCTGGCCGGATTATGGGAAATGAAAGTACGGATACCATTGCCGATGGGCTTAAAACGGTTTTGGGATCGTATACCTTTCCTGTAATTCAGCAGTACGTCCGGACAATACTCCGGGTCACAGAGGGCGAAATTATACAGGCCATGCACCTGATTTGGGAACGCATGAAAATCGTCGTGGAGCCCTCCAGTGCCGTGGCACTGGCAGCGGTGTTTAAAGATCCGGTACGGTTTAAGGGTAAACGGGTGGGAATCGTTATTTCGGGAGGTAATGTGGACCTTGCCAACCTTCCTTTTACCTAGGGTTTATTCCGGCGAAGCACTATTTTTTAAAAGGGATTCGGCCTGAGAGATACTCTCATTCATCGCCCTGGCCATCTCTTTTACTTTGACCAACTCTTCATCCAGCCATTCGGATTTTTGAGCGCTTAGTGTTTTTCCTTCCTGGATTTCTGCATAGTCAAACCGATCCCCAAAACCCTGCATCCAATCCATCATGGCTGTATTGGCTTGCTCAAGGTCTGAAATGGCATTCGCGTAACGCGAGTCGCTGGCCGTGCTATCCGCCAGGGGTTTGAGCCGGGATATCAATTGTCCGATCTCACCCATTTTCGGCATGACCGAATCGTGGACGGCGATTACCTCCTGCATACGGGTGTCCGTCTGTTTTTTGTCAGCACATGATAGCGCCAGGAAAAGGCTTAGAAGTACTACCGCGACCCCGCCGATACTCCCGGCAATAGGAGAATAGATAAAGCTGATTTTCATAATAGGTATTTATTCTGTCAAAAATAGGAACTTTGACCCAATTCAACTACAAATGAACGACTCCCGAAGGCGCCTTTTCTATCTCGTGGTCCTTTCGATCATCTGGGGCAGCTCCTATATACTTATAAAAAAGGGCCTGGAAGGATTCACTGCGCTCCAGCTCTGGGGGGTTCGAGTTCTGATGGCCGGGCTCATACTGCTGGGGATCGGATTTGGATCCCTGAAAACCATAAGCAGGCAACAATGGAAATGGGTGGGCCTTAGTGGCCTGCTTGGAAGTTTTATCCCGATGTTCCTATTTGCATGGGCTGAAACTGAAATCGACAGTGGGGTGGTGTCTATTTTGAACTCTCTGGTACCTTTATTTACCATTTTTGTGGGGTACGGCTTATTTCGAATAGCCTTTACAATAAATCAAATATTAGGCGTAATTGTTGGATTGGCTGGAGCCGCGCTTATGATTTACCTCGGAAGTGCGGTAAATCCGGATCAAAACTACTGGTATACCTCGGCCGTGGTGGTGGCTTCTTTCTGTTATGCCGTTAATGCCAATATTATAAAGAGCAAGCTACAGGATGTTAGCCCGATGGGGATTGCCACGGGGAATTTTGTTTTTCTTATTGGCCCTGCGCTTTTAATTGTGATTATTTCCGGAGCACTTTCAGAACCCGTGCGAGAAGGACCGCATTTTATGAGTTCACTGGCCTACATCGGGCTGCTCTGCGTTTTTGGCACAGCCATAGCCAAAGTAATGTTTAACCGGCTCATACAAATCTCTACGCCCGTATTCTCAGTTTCCACCACGTATTTAATTCCCATTGTGGGTGTTTTTTGGGGTATCCTGGACGGAGAGCGATTCAGCCTCGGGCAAGGGGGTGCAGCCTTGCTTATCCTTTTTGGGATTTATCTTATAAATAAAACAAAAAGGGCGCCCCGACAGGAGCGCCCTTAACCCATTCAAATTCTTCTTTCTAATTGAAGTCAGACTCCTGTACTTCATAGTTGATTACCGCTTCCAGCAATTTGCTTTCTACTTGCTGTGGCCCCATGGCACTTATCTTCAATGCTGGGAACTTGATCCCGTCCACTTCCTCGTACCCTTTAATCAGGGCCTCCTGATTCTGGGTTTGGCCGTTCATATTGATAAGCGTAGCTTCCTTGATTTTAAGTCCTGTTTCCACATCGTAGAAATAACTCGCCTGCACGGTCTCACCAGGCACATCAATCCGATATGCTTTGGCATCCTCTACCGCTTCTATACCAACAAGTTTTGTTTCCGGATTCAAGGCAAAAGACTGTTCTGGAAAAATACCCATGGTCTTTTTCATGTCCTGTTTCATTCCATCAGGCAGCGGCACTTTGTTCCCGCCCTGTTTCATAAACAGCTCATCTCCTTTGGCTATAATGCCCATCATAGGGGCATCGTTCATAAAGGTGGTTTGGGCGTATCTGTCTGCTGTTCTCAACTCTTCACTTTTGATGGTCGCACCCATGGCCGAACCTTCATAGACCAATTTTAAAGATTGAATTTTATCAACAGCTTCTTTGCCACCGATGGCCTCAAAATAGGCGTCGACAACAGATTGTACGCTTACGCCTTCAGGCAGGTCTCCGCCAAAGTCCGGTTTTTCCGTTGGGGTAGCGTATTTATCATAGTACCTAATCGGTACCGGTTTCCCGTTAAAAGTTATTTTTTCCAGATTTTCGAGTACTTCACTCCCTTTACCTGCGACAACTACCCGCGCATTGCCGGGCTTAAAATAGTCCCTGGAAACTCGTTGTACATCTTCAATGGTAATAGCGTCAATACGCTCCAGGAAGGTTTCGTAGAAATCCTCAGGCAAGTCCTGTTGGAGGATATCTACAGCATAATTGGCGACAGTCGAGGGTTTCTCGAGCTGCATCACAAAGTTTCCGGCGTATTTGGCCTTGGCAAGTTCAAGATCCTTTTCCGTAATTGGTTGGTCTACCATATTATCGATCTCTTTGAGGATTTCGACAACGGCACTATCGGTAACCGCATTGCGGACGCCCGCAGTGGCTCCAAAAGTAGAAGACCCCCATTTACTATTTCCAAGGGAGGAGTACGTACTATAAGTATACCCTTTGTCCTGTCTCAGGTTCTTCATTAGCCTCCCGGAAAAACCGCCACCTCCGAGGACAAAGTTGGCCAGGGTCGCCGACAGATAATCCGGATCATTCTTTTTAAGATCAACCAGGTTTTCTACCCAAATCTCAGACTGTACCGCATTAGGCACATCCACAAAGTTGATCTGTGTGTATTGGGCATCCGATGGGTCTGAAAATTCAAATTTAGGAGGACTGGCTTTGATCCAGGGTGTAAAGTACTTCTGCACGAGTTTTTTCACTTCTTTGACATCCGTATCCCCCACAACGACCAGGTAGGAATTGGCGGGCACAAAATAATCGGTGTAGAAACGCTCTACATCCGACAGTGTAACATTGTTTACGGTTTCTTCGGTGGTGAATTCTCCGTAGGGATTGTTTTTCCCATAGGCGAGCGCATAGCGAACCCTATTGGCGATGGCTGAGGCACTCTTTTCTGAGGTCTTCAGACCCGTGATCAGTTTTTCCTTTTCCTTGTCAAATTCTTCCTGGGTAAAATTAGGATTCAGGGCTGCATCTGCCATGAGCTCCATCAGTCTTGGGAAGTATTTGCTCAAGCCGGACCCGTAAGCCCCCTGGGAATAAATTTCAAGGCTTGCCCCCATAAAGTCGATTTCTTCGTTAAAATCGTCCATGGAGATGTTTTTTGAACCTTTTCCCATCATGCTCCCGGTAAGGCTGGCCACTCCGGCTTTGTCTCCTTCGAAAATTGGGGGGTTGTCTATATCGAGCTGAATAGATACACGGGGAAGCTTATGGTTTTCTACAACCAGGACGGTAAGGCCATTGCCCAATTTAAATTGCTCTGCCTTATCCAGGTTGATTTTGGGTGCCGGCCCCGGTTCGGGCATTTTGGACCGGTCTATCTGAGCCTGGAGCGAAAGGGCTCCTAAGGTCAATACAAGTGTAAATAAAAGCTTTTTCATAGTCTTAATTGTCCATTTTATCACCCGGCAAGTATTCAATGACCGCGCGCTGGGTAGGTTTTAAATATTTTATGGCCACATCCCGAATTTCTTCCCGGGTAATGGATCTGAATATTTCAATTTCCTTATTGATCAGGGAAGTATCTCCGTAAAGCATATAGTTTGTTGCCAGGGAACCTGCAATCCCCGCAATGGTGGAATTGGAGTTTACAAAGTTGTTTTCAAACTTATTCTGCAATTTCTGATAATCCTTTTCGGAGATCAGTCCCATACGCAAAGCCTGCACTTCCTCCTCGATTTCTTCCACCAGGGTCTGAAGGGAGGTTTCTCCCACAGGAAGTCCAAAAATCAGATACATCCCGTAGTCTTCCTGACCGATGTTAAAGGCCCCTATTTGAAGGGCTTGCTTTTGTTCATCTACCAGTTTTTTATAGAGCTTGGAACTTCTTCCATCGCTGAGGTAGGTAGAAATCATATCGAGGATACGGGCATCTCGTTCTCTGAATCCGGGAGTGCGATAGGCTACCATGGCAGCTGGAATCTGAATATTCGGATCGTAAGCCTGCTCGCGAATTTCCTGGGTAATGGGAGCTTCCTTTGGGAAATTCCGTGTAATCTCGGCCCCTCTTGGGATAGGTCCGAAGTATTCGGAAATCATTTTTTTCGTTTTAGCGATATCCAGGTCACCGGCCACGACGAGTACAGCGTTATTTGGCACATAGTACTTTTCATTGTAGGCCCTTACATCTTCGAGTGTGGCTGCTTCCAAATCGCTCATATACCCGATGTTTGGATCTTTGTACGGATGCTCCTGAAAGAGCGTCTTTCCGAGAACGGGAAGCAATTGGCCATAAGGGCTATTGTCGTACCGTAGTCTTCTTTCTTCTTTAACGACCTCAATTTCCCGGTCCAAAGCCTCCTGGCTTATGGTTGGATGGAGGAGTCTTTCCGATTCCAGCCACAGACCGAGTTCGAGATTATTCGACGGGAAAAGTTCGTAATAGTAGGTTCGGTCCTGAGAGGTGTTGGCATTGTTTTGCCCCCCGCGGGTTGAGATGATTTCATCCCATCCGCCTGTGGGAATATTCTTAGAACCGTCAAAGAGCAGATGTTCAAAAAGGTGGGCAAATCCGGTACGACCCTCTGTTCGGTCTTTACCACCCACGTGGTACATAATTGAAGTGATTACCACAGGGGCGGAATTGTCCTGATGCAGGATCACATGGAGTCCATTGTCCAGGTCATATTCCTCATAAGCAACCTCCTGGGCCTGGATAAATCCGGCTACAAAAAGGATGATCGCAAGTAATTTCCATTTTTTCATATTCAGGTTTTTAATAAGAAGTTGCAAGATACTGACAAATGCCCGAAAACTAAAAAAGGAAAGAATACAAAAATTCACTGTTTCTGTAAAACAGGGAACCGCTCAGGGTTTAACACTATTTTATCATAAAATTTGCTTTACACCCCTTATCTTTTACTTAAACTAAAGACCTATGAACATATATCGTTTTGCTTTACCCATCCGATTCGGGCTTGCCACCAGTGGCAGTTTGATCGCATACTTCC
>NZ_JBAVZJ010000519.1:0-3441 GCF_049588695.1 Robiginitalea sp. | reverse complement strand
GGGTTTCTTTTTAAAGAAGATACTCCCGATGGTTTCAGGTTCGAAGAAGAAGACGCAGAAAGCCAGGGAGAGGTATGGGAAAATGCCGATATGAAAAACGACCGAATTAAAAAGGTGAAAGAAAATGGAGGCGATAAACGCCCATTTCCGGGTGGGTTTAAAGAGGAGCAGGGGAACCACGAGCAAATCAAAGAGAATTCCAAAAACCCCGATAATTTTATGAACAAACGGGAGTTGAAGCGGAGGCCCGATAAGGAAAAAGTCTTTACGGGCCTCCATAAGCTGTGCGATAATGGTGAAATCGAACCAGTCGGCATAAAGTTTTGCGATAGAGGCGTAGGTATAGACTATAAAGAGCTGAAAGACAATAATCCATTTAACCCCCGTGTACATCTGGTCTGAACGGATTTGGGGGTTCCTTTTGCAGTCCATGCTATAGGCCCTGTGGGCCGGCAAAAAACACATGACAATACAGATCAGGACCAAGAGGTAATAGTGGTTGTTGTAGGACGTCTTTTGCATCAGGTAGGTTCCCGTCCACAGGAGTGTAAAAATGATCATGCTCAGGCGGTACCGGTAACCAATGGTGACCAGAATCCCCATCAGGCCCATTAGCATATAGTAGAAATACATGCCATTTCCGGGAAGGGGTTGCAACCACTCGAAGCCGATAAAGGTAAAGGTGAACTCGGGTTCGACAAGGGTGCGCCGAACCCATCCGGTGAGGATGGCGCCGAAACTCTCCAGGCTGATCAGGATTCCAAAGAATATACGGAAGATAATCAGGGGACTGTTGTCCATGCGGGAGAAGAGCAACCTGGAAATCATGTCTTCTGAATTAGGGAGCGGGCGTGTTTCTGATCCTCTGCCAATTGGGTTTTCAGGGCTTCTACGGAGTCAAATTTACGCTCATCCCGGATGCGGTAGAGCAATTCTACCTGCAGGGCCTGCCCGTACAGATCCTTTTCAAAGTCGAATAAATGCACCTCGATATGTTGTTTGCTCCCATCTACGGTGGGGTTTGTACCGATGTTCATCATTCCAAATACCCTCTGGTCAAGGATTCGTGCCTTTACCACATACACCCCCCCGGCAGGGATGAGTTTATAGCTGGCCGTTATACTCAGATTTGCGGTTGGGAATCCGAGTTGCCGGCCGAGGCCTATTCCCTTTTGTACGGTGCCCGATAGCATGTAAGGATATCCAAGGTAGGCCGTGGCTGTTTCTAAATCCCCAACTTCCAAAGCTTTGCGGATTTTTGTAGAACTCACAGATACCGCATCGATTTCCTGGGCTGGAATTTCAGCCACCTCAAAGTCGAATAGGTTTCCAAAACTCCGTAAATCATTAATGTTCGCATTGCGGTTGCGGCCAAAGCGATGATCGTACCCGATAATGACTTTTTTGACCCTGAGTTTCTCCACCAGCATATCGCGTACAAATTCCGTGGCGGACAAACGGGAAAATTTTTTTGTAAATGGATGTACGACCAGCATATCGAGCCCCATGGTCTTTAGGATTTCCGATTTTTCCTCGATGGTGTTGAGTAATTTGATGCTGTTGTCTTTTTGAAGCACCATCCTGGGATGGGGAAAGAAAGTAAGGAGGGTAGACTGCAGGCCCGTAGCGCGGCCTTCTGAAATAACTTTTTCAAGAATTTTCCGATGGCCAATATGCACCCCATCGAACGTCCCGATCGTCACAACGCTCGGGCTCGGATTGTCGTAATGGGAAAGACCTTGAACGGTTAACACAAATACAGAATAATAAAAAAGCGTATTTTGGCAGTCAAATGCCGGTTGATGAAGACAAAGTTACGTCTTGTTCTTTCAATTCCCTTATTTTTTTTCTGCATTACCTCTCTGGCACAGGATGCCGGATTGTATTGGGAACAACGTCCCATGGTCCAGGGTCGCGAAACGCTGTCCGGCCAAAGTATAAAAAACGAAGGAAGCCGGGCTTTCGTGCTTCGAGAGTCCGTATTTCGCCGGGAGTTGCAAAAACTGCATGACGGGAGTACGAATTCTGTGCTTATCTCCTTTCCGGATGCCTCTGGCCAATCCGTTACATTTCAAGTCGAGGAGCGTTCTGTTATGGCCCCTGAACTTCAACAGCGCTATCCGGATATTCGTTCTTATATAGGCTATGCCATCGATGCAAATAGCACCCGTATTCGATTCAGTTATTCCCCCAAAGGCCTGCAGGGTATGGTGGTCAATACTGAAACATCCCGGACCTATTACCTGGAACCCGACCCCGATGGGAGCGGAACTTATCATTTATTTTCCCGCGAAATGTTAGAACCCACCCTGTCCGGATGGAAGTGCAAAACGAATTCCAAGACTTCAAAAGACCTGCCCGGGGGGCGAAGTGCCAAACTTATCGATGACCAACTTTTGCGTACGTATCGCCTGGCGGTGTCCACCACAGGGGAATACGCTGAATACCACGGAGGGTCTGTGACAGATGCATTGGCAGCTATCAATGCCACGGTTACCCGGGTAAACGAGGTTTTTGAACGGGACCTCGCCATAGCCTTGGAATTGGTTCCCGAAACGGACCAGGTGATATATACCGATCCCAATACCGATCCGTATGGTGGAAATTTCAGTTCTGAGGTCCAAACCGTACTCACAGATCAGATCGGACCTGCGGGATATGATATCGGACATCTTTTTCACCAGGGTCCCGAGAATGGAAACGCTGGTTCTATCGGATCCGTATGTGTCGATGACCGGAAAGGGAGTGCCTTTGCCGCAACACCTGACCCACAAGGGGATCGGTTTGACCTTGATTTTGTCGCCCACGAAATGGGGCATCAATTCGGGGCAAACCACACCTGGTCTTTTCAAAGTGAGGGTACGGGGGTACAGGCAGAACCGGGAAGCGGTTCGACCATCATGGGGTATGCCGGGATTACCCAGGAGAATGATGTACAACCCACAGGAGATGATTATTTTCATTATTTCAGCGTCTTGCAAATCAGTCAGTACGTCACCACCACCTCCTGTGCCCAGACCGCGGCCCTGACCAATAACCCTCCACAAATCAGTACGCTTAAGGACTTCAGGATTCCGGTAGGAACAGCCTTTGTGCTTGAAGGTTCTGCCTCGGATCCGGATACAGGGGATGTGTTGACTTATGCGTGGGAACAAATAGACGACGGGGTCGTAACCCGGGAAAATTTCGGACCGGAAAACGCCGCAGGGTCTAATTTCAGATCCTTGAGGCCCCGGGTAGATTCTGTACGGTATTTCCCAAAGCTGGACAGGGTAATTACCGGCGACCTGACCCAGACCGATCCAGACAGTGGATCTGCCTGGGAAACGGTAGCCTCAGTAGATCGGGAATTGAATTTTGCGCTTACCGTAAGGGACAATGCTCCTGGTGGGGGACAAGTGAATTCAGACCTGCTGAAGGTCCGGGTGGAAGAAGAGGCAG
>NZ_JBAVZJ010000518.1:0-1743 GCF_049588695.1 Robiginitalea sp. | reverse complement strand
ATAAATAATGGTCTTTTTGAATTTTGATTGATAGACAATCTAACTTAATTAAACGCTAGAATATGGCAGGAGGAATGCTGGAGTATACTAAAACGGTACTCCAAAAAGTCAGTTTCGATGCGCGTTTATTCAGACGTGAACTCGAAAAAGCCATTCACCGGCTTTTGCCAAACGAGCTTGAAGAACTCAAACAATGGCTTCTTCATTTCGTAACCGACAAGCCCGAGCTAAAACCAGCTCTGTGTTACTTATCCTTGTAATTGTGAGCCCTGTTCTCCAGGGCTCATTTAATTCTTTCCCAGTTCCTTTCCAGACGTTTTAATCCTTACCACTTAAAGCCGGGCTAATTATCTGCACATCCTGAAAGGTAATGGCCCCTCTGACTACAGCGGCTATAACTTCCCGGAGTGCTCTGGAAATCTGGTGTTTAAGTTCTTTTTTGTGATAGATCAGACTGACCTCCCGGGCAGGGGGCGGTTCCTGAAAATACTTTAAGTGTTCCTGTCCTTTTGCATCGAGTTCCAGCGTATGCAAGTAGGGCAGCAAGGTCATCCCCAAATTTTCATCGGCCAGGTGTATAAGCGTTTCAAAACTGCCGCTATCCAGTTGAAACCGCTCTTCATCACCATGACCTGAATTTTTACATATGTTGATGACCCCATCCCTGAAACAATGCCCGTCCTGCAAAAGCAGGATGTCCCGGAGGTCGAGGTCCTCAGGTTTTAGTTTTTGTGCATTTGCAAGCCGATGCCCCTGGGGGATATAACCTACAAACGGCTCGTAATAAAGGGGTCGCTCGACCAGGAAGTCCTTGGCCAGGGGGGTGGCCGCAATACCGGCGTCCAGATGCCCCTCCCGAAGGTTTTTAATTATGGCCTCTGTATTCTGCTCCTTGATAATGAGCTGTACTTTGGGGTACCGGTCAATAAATGTCTTTAGGAACATGGGCAATAATGTGGGCATGACCGTTGGGATGATACCCAGTCTGAAGGTCCCTCCAATAAAGCCTTTTTCCTGGTCTACAATATCTTTAATGCGCGCGGCTTCATTGACGATATTTCGGGCTTGCTGTACAATTTTTTCCCCGGCTTCAGTAATGCTGATGGGCTTCTTGGCCCTGTCGAAAATGCGAAGATCCAATTCATCTTCCAGTTTCTGCACCTGCATGCTCAGGGTCGGTTGGGTGACAAAACACTTTTCGGCTGCCAATGTAAAATTGCGATATTCAGCTACGGCCAATACATATTGAAGTTGGGTGATGGTCATGGGTTACTACCTTAGAGTTTCTAAAATTAAAAAATGTATTGACATAGCTCATTGTAAAAGGATTTCTTGTTTATACCTTTAAAGAAAATTATCGTATTATGAAATTAAATGCTATCGGGCTTCCGGCAGGTCAATCCAAAGCCCTTGCTGCCGACCTGAATTTTCTTCTGGCCAATTTTCAAACCTATTATCAAAACCTCAGGGGTATCCATTGGAACATCCGCGGGAAAAGTTTCTTCGACCTTCACGCCAAATTCGAAGAACTCTACGACGACACCAACCTTAAAGTAGACATGATTGCAGAGCGGGTATTAACCCTGGGCGAAACCCCGCTGCATACGTTTGCCGATTACACGAGGGTTTCTAAGGTGCCTGTAGGTAAAGATGTGGGCAGGGATGAGGATGCCATCCGGTTGATTGTCGATTCCTTAAAGGAATTACTCGTACTGGAGCGTAAAATTTTACATGATTCGGACG
>NZ_JBAVZJ010000517.1:0-7491 GCF_049588695.1 Robiginitalea sp. | reverse complement strand
ATCCTGAAGTCTATCGAAAACGTCATGTACCAAACCCTCTCGGAGGAGGCCAAAGCCCGCTATAGAGAATCCAAAAGCGAACAATGGGAATGGGCATGGGGTAAACGCATGTACCAGAAGCTCCTGGGCTCCCGACCCATTGAAGAAGAAGGGGAAATTATCCTGGATCACAATTACGACGGTATTCGCGAACTGGACAACCGGTTACCACCCTGGTGGATTTACCTCTTCTACGTCACCATCGTTTTTGGCGTGGTATACCTGGTGCGTTTCCACATCTTTAACGATTATGACCAGACCACAGAATTTGAACAGGAAATGGCCGAGGCCCGAATCGCCATCGAGGAGTACAAAAAAACAGCCAAAGACCTGGTGGATGTCAATACCGTTGAACTCCTTACCGAAGCCTCGGATATAAATGCCGGGAAAACTATTTTTGAGGGCAACTGTGCGGTGTGCCATATGAATGACGGAGGGGGGGGTATAGGACCCAACCTGACGGATGACTACTGGATTTTGGGCGGTGGGATTCGCAACGTTTTCAATACCGTTTCCGAAGGAGGCCGTTCCGGTAAGGGAATGGTGGCCTGGAAGACTTCCCTGAAACCCAGTGAAATGGCGCAAGTCTCCAGTTACATCCTGAGCCTGCATGGGACAACCCCTGCCAACCCCAAAGATCCGGAAGGGGAAATATGGATAGATGAAAATGCACCTGTAGAAGAAGTCCAGGTTGAAATGGACTCCACTTCTGTGGAAATCATTATGGAAGATGAGGCGGTAAACCCGCTTGATCTCGAGGAGTAAACCCACCTTCGAAGAGGGGAAATGAAGCCGGACAGACATGGATTCAAACGAAAATTTCAGGGATTCAATAGGCACCATTTCAGAGGAAGGTAAACGCGCCTGGGTATTTCCCAAGAAGCCCAGCGGCCGTTTTTACACCTATCGGAAATACGTGAGTTATGCGCTGCTGGTTTTCCTGGTTGCAGCCCCTTTTATAAAGGTCAATGGGAATCAGTTTCTCATGTTTAATGTCCTGGAGCGGAAGTTCAATATTTTCGGGTTTCCCTTCTGGCCCCAGGATTTTCACCTCTTTGTAATTTCCATGATTATCGGGGTGATCTTTATCGCCCTCTTTACAGTCGCCTTCGGACGGATCTTCTGCGGATGGATGTGTCCGCAGACCATTTTTATGGAAATGGTTTTCAGGCGGATCGAGTACTGGATCGACGGAGATCGGGGGGCACAGATTCGCCTGGACCGCGCACCCTGGAATGCTGAAAAAATTCGGAAAAGGTTGTTGAAATGGACCGTCTTTTTTATCATTTCCTTTCTGATTGCCAATGTTTTTCTCGCTTACCTCATCGGCAGCGACGAACTTATCGGATATGTTATGGACGGGCCGTCCCAGCATATGGGTACTTTGGCTGCCCTGCTGATTTTTACAGCTGTCTTTTATTTCGTATTTGCATGGTTTCGCGAACAGGTCTGTATTATCGCTTGTCCTTATGGGCGCATGCAAGGGGTCCTGCTCGACGACAAATCCGTTGTAGTCGCCTATGATTACAAAAGGGGGGAAGGCGAAAACGGCCGGAAGAAATTCCGTAAAAATGAAGACCGGGAGGCCCTGGGCCACGGGGACTGTATTGATTGTTTGCAATGCGTCCACGTCTGCCCCACCGGTATCGACATTCGCAATGGGACACAATTGGAGTGCGTGAATTGCACGGCCTGTATCGACGAATGCGATACCATCATGGAAAAAATTGGCTATCCGAAAGGACTCATCCGCTATGCCAGTGAGGTCGAAATATCGGATAAGATCCCGTTTAAGTTTACGCCGCGGATGAAAGGATACGCCGCGGTGCTCACTGTGCTGATGGGGGTACTGGTGGGGATGTTGTTCCTCAGGAACGATCTGGAAGCGACCATCCTCAGGCTCCCCGGACAATTGTACGAACGGAAGGAAAACAATATGATCAGCAATGTATACACCTATAAACTGATCAATAAAACAAGCCAGTCCGTGCCGGATATAAACTTTAAACTCCTCTCGCACAATGGTACGATCACCTTTGTCAAAGGTTCCGGGTTTGACGTTCCGGCCCAGGAGCTCTCTGAAGGCACACTATTTATAGAAATCAATAACGCAGCCCTGAGTGGCGATAAAGACAAAGTCAAAATTGGGGTATACAGTGGGGATGAGTTGATTGAAACCACGACTGCCCGCTTCTTAGCACCCCATTCATATAAATAAAAACAACGCATTATGAAATTCAACTGGGGAACCGGAATCTTCCTTTCCTTTGTAGCCTTTATCGTCTTTATTTTGTATTTCGTGGTGCTCTCCTTCAGAGATCCGCAATCCAATCACGATCTGGTCACGGAGGATTATTACCAGCAAGAGTTGAAGTATCAGCAAGATCTCGATGCGGCCGATAACCTGAATAAAACCGGGTGGCAACTCCAGGTAGCAAAAACATCTGAGGGCCTGAGCGTCCGTTTTCCGGAAACCCTTGCCCCGGAAAAAATAAAAGGAACGGTATCCCTGTACAGACCGTCCAATAAGCAGTTGGACTTCAAAACTCCAATTCAATTATCCGAAAGGCAATTGCTCATACCCAAGAGTCGCTTGTTGGATGGTCGTTGGGATATTCGAATCGAATGGACGTATGAAGGGAAACCTTATTTGTATCAAAACAAAATGACCTATTGAAGCCTCTGATGCCCCCGCCCACAAGTCTAACGGAACTTTGTGGCAGGGGTCGCAGGGATAAATGATTCACTATGCTCACAACAGCATTAGTTTTAGGAGCCCTGGGAAGCCTGCACTGTATCGGTATGTGCGGGCCCATTGCCTTTATGCTTCCGCTCAACCGTCAGAATCGGTTGAAAGGCGGGCTGCAGCTGGGCCTGTATCACGGGGGTCGCTTGCTCGCCTATGGACTGATCGGCCTGGTCTTCGGACTGATCGGAAAAGGCCTTTACCTCTTTGGCTTTCAACAGAATTTATCGATACTCCTCGGGGCCATTATGATCCTTTTAGTGCTCATTCCGGCCCGTACCTTCCGAAAGTGGAAACCTGCTGCGCCGGTGTATCGCCTGCTCGGTAAACTACAATCCGCCATGGGCGCCAAATTACGGGAAGGAAACCCCGATGCATTCCTAAGCATCGGATTTCTGAATGGCTTTCTCCCATGTGGTTTGGTATATATGGCCCTTGTCGGGGCTATGGCCATGGCTTCTGCGCCTATGGGTGCGTTATATATGATGGTTTTTGGTTTGGGGACGGTACCCTTGATGAGCGGTGCGGCCCTGATGGGAAAAGTCTTTAAAACAAAGCTCCCCGCCGTAGGCAAATGGATCCCGGTTTTTGTAGTGGTGATAGGTCTGCTCTTTATACTCCGGGGTATGGGCCTGGGTATTCCCTATGTTTCTCCCCAGGCGCCCAAAGACCAGGTAACCGGGACGATGGAGTGTCATCCTTGAAAATTAAATATTGACTTCAATACATAAACCTGAGACAGATGGATAAATTCTGGATTTTGTTTTCAATGCTTTTTTTGGTGATTTCATGCGGGGAACGCCCGGAAAAGGCGACTGTAGAGGCAGCGGAGCCCACAGGGACCGAAAACAGGGCCTACCAGTGGGGGGCAATGGCCCTGGAAGCCACGGCCCTGGATACCGAGCGCTTTACACCCCGCCCCACAGTAACCTCGAGGTACCTCGGCCTGATCTTTACCGCGGTTTTTGATGCCTGGTCCCGGTACGACCCCACAGCTATCCCTGTATACCTGGAAGACGTAGCACGACGCCCGGCAGGAGAACACACCCTTTCCAACAAGGAAATAGCCATTAGTTACGCCGCATACCGTACCCTGAATGAATACTATTATTCGGATACCACCTTGTTCCGGGAATATATGCAAGAGCTGGGCCTGGACCCGGACGATAAGAATATGGATCCGAACACCCCGGCAGGAATAGGCAATCTCGCAGCCCGGGCCGTGATCGAAGCCCGGAAAAACGACGGATCCAACCAGTACGGGGAAGTACCTGGCTCCAATGGGGAACCCTATTTCGACTATACCGAATACGCCCCGGTGAATTCAGCGGATGAAAATGTAGACATCAACCGGTGGCAGCCCAAGTATTTCACAGATGCCGAAGGAACCCAGTTTGCCCCGGGTTGCCTGACACCGTTCTGGCAACACGTCACCCCCATCACCCTGGATTCTGCCAGTCAGTTTCGCCCCGGACCTCCACCCATGGTCGGCTCCGAGCAATTGGAACGCGAGGTACGAGAAGTTATTGAATTGCAGGCTGGGCTTACGGATGCCGATAAAGCCCTGGTGGAGTTTATGAGGGACGGGCCAAAATCTGTACAGCAGGCAGGGCACTGGTTGAAATTTGCACAGGACGTTTCCCGCCGCGATGCCCATACCCTGGATCAGGATGTGAAAATGTACTTTCTCAACCAGATTACGGCTATGGATGCCTTTATCGCCTCCTGGGATTCCAAGATGTATTACGATTATGCCCGGCCCTACGCCCTGGTCCACGATTACTTTCAGGACGAGGTCATCCGCGCCTGGGGAGGTCCCGGCAAAGGGATTGTTGAAATGCCCGGGGAGCAGTGGCGCCCCTATTCGCCTGATGTTTTTCTCTGCCCGCCTTTTCCGAGTTATACCTCCGGGCACAGCACCGTGAGCGGCGCTTGTGGGGAAGCCTTACGCCTTTTTACAGGAGACGATTATTTTGGGGAATCCGTTAAACTGGTCCCGGGAGTCCTGACCGAATTAGATCCCCGACACTTTGGCGACACCGTTACCCTGAAATTCCCAACCTTTACCGAAGCCGCAAATATGGCGGGGAAATCGAGGGTCATGGGCGGATACCATATCGAGGCCGACAATGTAGCCGGGCTGGAGCTTGGAAGGGATGTGGCGCGCAATGCCTGGACTTTTTATCGCAAACACCTGGGCGTCGCGGAAGGCTCTTAGGCCTGGAAGACGCAACTCTATAGACCAAAAAACATACTATGAATATCGTATCTCTTGAAAAAGCGGCTTCCATCGTCAAATCGGGGGACCGCATCTTTGTTCAGGGTGCTGCCATGACCCCCAACACCCTTATCAATGCCATTTGTGACCGGTATAAAGACCTTAAAGACGTAGAGGTCATCTCGATTCATACCGACGGCACGGTGAATTACGCCCTGCCACCTTATAGTAAAGCCTTTAAGATCAACTCCTGCTTTGTAGGCGGGAACGTACGAAAGGCCGTAAACACCAACCAGGGAGATTATATCCCCATATTTCTCAGTGAAATCCACTGGTTGTTCCGACGGAATTTATTGCCGCTGGATGTCGCGGTGGTACAGGTTTCCCCTCCCGATAAACACGGATATTGCTCTTTGGGTGTTTCGGTAGACATTACCCTGCCTGCCGTGCAAACGGCCAAAAAAGTAATCGGGCAACTCAATCCCAAAGTGCCCCGAAGCCACGGGGACGGGATCATCCATATCAGTCAGCTCGATGCGTTGGTAGAGGTGGACGCCCCCATTCACACCTATCCCCTGGGAGGTATTTCAGAAACGGAAGCAAAAATTGGGGCACACGTGGCTTCCCTCGTCGAGGACGGGGCGACGTTACAGATGGGGATTGGAAGTATTCCCAACGCAGTGCTTGAAAATCTGGGCGGGCATAAGCGCCTTGGGGTACATACGGAAATGTTCTCGGATGGTTTGCTGCCCCTGATTGAAAAAGGGGTGGTCACCGGAGCGGACAAGGAAATTAAAACGGGAAAAATAGTCACCTGTTTTGCCGCGGGATCCCAAAAGCTTTACGATTTTATAGACGACAATCCCCTGGTCCACTTTAAAGAAGCGGGTTATACCAACGATACCACCATTATCCGTCAAAACCCCAAAGTAACTGCCATCAACAGCGCCATTGAAATCGACCTCACCGGCCAGGTCTGTGCAGATACCATTGGGAGTTATCAATATTCCGGGGTGGGCGGACAGATGGATTTTATTCGTGGGGCATCCCTCTCCCCGGGAGGTAAACCCATCATTGCGCTCACTTCCGTCACAGGAAAGGGTATTTCCAAGATTACCCCAATCCTCAAGCCGGGGGCCGGGGTCACAACCACCCGTGCCCACGTACATTATGTGGCCACCGAGTACGGGGTGGTTAACCTCTTTGGAAAGAACTTGCAGGAACGTGCCCGGGCCCTGATTTCAATCGCCCATCCAGACCATCGGGAAACCCTGGAAGCTGCTGCACACGAGCGTTTTGGGTAATTAAACGTGTAGAAAGTACAAGGAGCAGGTTTGACAGGTACGCTACGGGAAGAGACAGCCTTCAGAAAACCTGTCGCAAGTACACAAGGCTTTTGAAGTACGCTCCAGGAAGGAGCTGCGGTTCAAAAAAAGACTCCACCACAATAAAAAAGGGGCTGCCATGGCAGCCCCCTTTTTTATGTATCTCAGGGTGTGAAACCTATAACTTAAATGTAATCACAGGGATCGGGGAATGGTTTGCGATATCCTCTCCAATACTTCCCATAAAGAAGTGGGAAATACCTTTCCGACCGTGGGTCGGGATACCAACCAGATCAGCCTGAATGTTTTCACAGTAATTCAATACACCCCGCTCGACACTGTAATCGCAATACTTATCTACAGGGATGCCAGATTTAGCATGGTCCAGGAATTTGGAAATCTGCTGGTTCATATCGCCATCGCTCAGGAAATGATCGCCAGGAGTGTTGATATAGACTACTTTAAATTCTGCCCTTAATTTTTCGGCAAAGGCTTTGGCCTTGTTAAAGGCCGGAAGCGTCTCTTCCTTAAAATCACAGGCAAAGACGAATGTGTCAATCTTAAATCCAGGCCTTCGCTTTTTAACCACAATCACAGGAACCTCGGCATTCCGAACTACCCTTTCGGCGTTGGATCCGATAAAAATCTCCTGGAGTCCGTCCGTTCCATGGGAGCCCATTACAATCAGATCCGCCTTGTGGTTTTCAGCTACCTCATTCACTTCGGAGAAGACTTTGTAATGCTTTATAACAGGTGTTACAGTGAGGTCTTTTAAGTAGTCTTTTTCCAGAAACTCACCCAGTCTTTTTTCGGCTACCTTGAGCAGAAACACGGTTTGCTCGGGATGATAGGCCTCCGAAGAGGAAATCATCGCGTAATTTAGTTCGAGCATATGCAGTACGATAATCTCCGATCCATGCTTTTTGGCCAATGAAGCTGCCACTTCGAGGGCATATTCAGATTGTTGGGAGAAATCAACGGGTACGATAATAGTTTTCATGGTATTGGGATTAGATTAGACGGTCATTGAAAATAACCTAGTTTCGGGCACTTTATTGTGCAAATGCAGATCAAAGGCCATACAGATGTTGCGGATAAAGACGCGGCCACTCTCGGTAACCTGAACCGTTTCCGGATTCAGGACCACCAGGCCATCGGCTTCG
>NZ_JBAVZJ010000516.1:0-5072 GCF_049588695.1 Robiginitalea sp. | reverse complement strand
CTGTTAGTGTGGAGCATAAAAGTCCGATAGAAATATATAGTGCCATCAGCAGTACCAGGCCCCCATAGGATCCCCAAACCAGTCCTGTATCCATATTTCCTGCGGTAGTCCCCAGATTGTAAATGCTCGCCACGTAGAGCAGGGTAGGGAGGATGGCGATAAGCACAAGCACCAGGGCTCCGAAATATTTGCCCAGGACAAGCGAGGTGGTAGATATGGGCTTACTGAGCAGGAGTTCGAGGGTTCCCAGTTTTTGCTCTTCCGAAAATGAGCGCATCGTAACGGCCGGTATCAGGAGCAGGAAAATCCAGGGAGCCAGGAGGAAAAAGAGGCTGAGGTCTGCAAAACCAAAATCCAGGATATTAAAGGGGCCTTTAAAAACCCATAGAAACAGACCGGATAATACCAGAAAAAGCCCCATGACCAGGTATCCGACCGGACTTGTGAAGAACGAGCTGATCTCTTTTTTAAAAACAGGCCACATACATCTATTCTTTATATATCCTTTGTCTTCAGGCTCCAGGCTTTTGGCCGCTCCGAAAACAATTTCCGGGTCTGGCCCCAGACACCCTTGAAAAACTCAGACTGCCGGTACTCCTCCAGGGCCGCTTCAGACTCCCACTGGCTGTAGGTGAAAAAGGTTGAAGGGTCGCCCATGTCCTGCAACAAGTTTACCTTCAGGCAGCCGGGAAAACTGCGTATCCCTTTTTCTGAGGCCTGGAAAAGGCGTTCAAAACTAGGGATATTTTCCGGTT
Source organism: Robiginitalea sp. (assembly GCF_049588695.1). Lineage (GTDB taxonomy): Bacteria > Bacteroidota > Bacteroidia > Flavobacteriales > Flavobacteriaceae > Robiginitalea. The sequence continues at coordinate 4,317 of NZ_JBAVZJ010000516.1, read as the reverse complement.
CAAAGGTCATTTTTACAATTCGGGTCAGCATCTATGTAAAGTTTATCAATACCGTGTCGCGATAGTCTAATCCGAGGAGGCTCGCAGCCCCACCGACGGTATTGGGGTTGCTCTTGTATATGGCCAGTTCAATATAGCCCGCGGAATTGAAAAGCGCCATCAAATCCCCGGCCCCCCGCCGCTGGGACTTGTCGAGATCGAAGTTGATAATGTCACTGTATTTTTTGTATATCTCGGTGAGCTTTTTATTGCGCGCTTCCAGGGTAAAGGCCCGCCCTTTCCGATAGGCTTCGAAAAGGTTTTTATGAATATTGGTCACGACATTTCCGTAGTTATCGATGTAGAGTACCGTACCTAATATCGTATTCCCGCTGTTGGTGATCGTAGGGGCATTTTCCCGGATAGAGCGCAATCCCAAAAACGGTTTGCCGATGACTTCAAGGGTACCCCCCCGCGCCAGGTGGCAGGCGACTTTTACAAAAACATCCAGTACCGGGAACGGACTGGATATGGTATTGGGCAATTGTATTTCAACTACTTTATCCGGGGTAACCTCGTCCGTGATCAGGCTGATGACCCCATTGTCTGCCGTGATAAAGAAGTGGCCGTCGACCAGCAGGGCCAGATGGGTGTTCTCCGATGTTTTTTCAGAATCCACCCCTACAATATGGATACTGCCCTCTGGAAAAGCCTTGTAGGCATTTTTGAGCAGGTAGGCGCATTCCTGTATGTGGAAGGGGCTCACCTGGTGTGAAATATCAACAAGGGTAGCCTCGGGGAGTTCACTGTAAATGTGCCCTTTTATAGCGCCTACATAATGATCTTTAAGCCCAAAATCTGTGGTCAGGGTGATGATTGGCATCCTTGGGTGTTGATATTTTTTTAAGGCGTCAAATTGAATTTTACGTAAGTTTGTTCAGCAAAATTAAGTAAAAAAAAGGGCGGCTGACCGCATCTGTTCAGAGCACTTATAAACACTCCTTTCTTTTTGAACGAACTCATCCTCGAACTCACAGACATTAATCCCCGGGATTTCTTCGGGGATCGGAATGCAAACATAGACCTTCTCAAAAAATCGTTTCCCCAACTCAAAATTGTCGCAAGAGGCAATAAGATCAAGGTTTATGGGGATCCTCCTTCTTTAGAGGAGTTTGAAAAGCGCTTTAAGATGTTGACGGAACATTTTTCCAAGTACAATAAACTGGATGAAAATGGGATCGAACGCATTCTGAGCAGCAACGGAAAAGAAGATTACGCTTCTTCGGCAACCAGCAGTGATGTGCTGGTCCACGGGGTCAACGGGCGTATGGTCAAAGCACAAACAGTCAATCAGCGCAGGTTGGTAGATGCCATGGGGAAAAACGATATGGTTTTTGCCATCGGCCCGGCAGGTACCGGAAAGACCTATACTGGAGTGGCCCTCGCCGTCCGGGCACTTAAAAACAAGGAAGTCAAGCGCATCATCCTCACCCGGCCTGCAGTGGAGGCAGGGGAGAACCTGGGTTTCTTACCCGGGGACCTCAAGGAGAAGCTGGACCCGTATATGCAACCTCTTTACGATGCCCTTCGGGATATGATACCGGCCGAACGCCTGGTTAAATATATCGAGGACGGCACCATCCAAATAGCCCCGATGGCCTTTATGAGAGGGCGAACGCTCGATCACGCCTTTGTGATTTTAGACGAGGCCCAGAATACGACCCATGCCCAGATGAAAATGTTCCTGACGCGAATGGGGAAAAGCGCCAAATTTTTACTCACGGGAGATCCGGGACAGATCGACTTGCCCCGCAGGGTTATTTCCGGACTCAAGGAGGCTCTGTTGATCCTGAAAAACATAAAGGGGATCGAAATCATCTATCTCGACGACAAGGATGTCATCCGCCATAAGCTCGTCAAAAAAGTGATAGATGCCTATAAAACCATCGAACACCAGAACTAATGACGAGCCAAACCATTACGAGCACAGATTTTAATTTTCCCGGGCAAAAAAAGGTGTATAAGGGCAAGGTACGGGAGGTGTATTTTCTGGAGAATGACCTTTTGGTCGTTGTGGCCACCGACCGCCTCTCTGCCTTTGATGTTGTACTTCCCAAAGGCATACCCTACAAAGGCCAGATTCTGAACCAGCTCGCCTTTGCGATGATGCAGGCGACCCGGGATATCGTTCCCAATTGGATAGAAGCCATGCCGGATCCGAACGTCACTGTGGGGGTGCGATGTGAACCCTTTAAAGTGGAAATGGTGATCCGGGGGTACCTGGCCGGTCATGCAGCCCGTGAATACGCCTCCGGAAAGCGCGTACTCTGCGGAGTGGAAATGCCGGAAGGCATGAAGGAGAACGATCCATTTCCGGAGCCGGTCATTACCCCGGCGACCAAAGCAGAGCAGGGGGATCACGATGAAGATATATCGGCCCAGGCCATTGTCGATCGGGGTTTGGTGTCTGCCTCGGATTACGCCGAATTGGAATCCATTACCCGCAAACTTTTTCAAAGGGGATCAGAACAGGCGGACGAAAAAGGACTCATCCTGGTCGATACAAAATATGAATTCGGCCGGTCCCCGGATGGCAGGATTATGCTGATCGATGAGATCCACACCCCGGATTCTTCCCGGTATTTCTATGCGGAGGGCTACCAGGAGCGGCAACAAAAAGGGGAGGCTCAGAAACAACTCTCCAAGGAATTTGTACGCCAATGGTTGATATCCCATGGTTTCCAGGGGCTCGAGGGCCAAAGCCTTCCGGAAATGACCGACGCCTACGTCACCTCGGTTTCAGACCGATACGTGGAACTGTATGAGAATATTTTGGGAACCCCTTTTGAAAAAGGAGACATTTCGGATATTGAGAACAGGATCGACGAGAACGTCACCCGGTATCTGCAGACGCGCTCCTGATTATCGGGCGATTCGCACCAGGTCCTTGAGGGAAGACCCCGGTTTTATATTCAATTGCCCCAGTATATGCATAAAGGCGAGTGCGGTAATGTAGGCATCGCCCAGGGCGGTATGCCTGTCTTTACAGGAGATGTCGTACTTCTTTGCCAGTTCATCCAGACTATAACCTGGCTTTTTAGGGACCAGTGGGGTTTTTAGCAAGGTTTTCCGGTAGAGTCGACCGGTGTCCAGGGCGATATTCTCCAAAGGGGGAAGGCCATGTCGTATCTGGGCCTGGCGGATCATTTCGAGATCAAACCCAATATGGTGCCCCACCAGAATGGAGTCTTCCAGATAGGATCCGAGTTGCACCAGGGCCTGTTTTTCAGGGATACGCGCATTGGGGCCTGTTTTCAGGATTCCGTGTATGGGAACAGAGTTGGCATCAAAGTGGTCCTGGGCGATAAAAATCTCCAGGGTATCCCGGACCTGCATACGGCCATTGATTATTTTTACACCCCCAAAACTGAGGATGCGATCTTTCGAGGGGTCCAACCCGGTCGTCTCCGAGTCGATTACTGCAAAACAGACTTCTGAAACGGGGCGTTCAGGGACCTGACTTCCAACCTTAAACAGGCCTTTCCAATCCTTCCGGGTCCATACCTTCATAACACCCGATTTGTGACCTTAAATCGGAGTGCGATCAGTTCCTGGAGCTCTTTCAGGATTTTAAAGGTGCGCTTCAATTTTATCTTTTCTTCTTTGCTCAAAGTATCCAACGCAATAAACCGCCCTGAATCTGAATGCAGGAGGCCCTGCTTGGTCCGGAATTTTAATAGGGCTTTCGTGGCATAGGAACAGGAAAGGAAAAACTCACGGTTGTTGGCTTCGAGATCCGCCAGCTTTTCAAATCGTTCGGCTGTATTGTTAATCGACCGAACCTTGTGTGACAGGATCAGTACCCTGGCGGCATCTGTAAAAGGCATCAGGACTCTTCGCTTTAAGTCGAAAAAATCTTTGTGCTTCCCGTCCTGTTCCAGGAGAAACTGTCTGAAAAAACCGGAAGGGGAAGGGTTTTGCAGGGCTCCACTGGCCAGGTGATAATAGAACATCGGGTAGGAATCAACATTGCTGAAAATGTGATTGGATAATTGAGTAACCAGACTTCGGGTGCCATAAGTGTAATTGAAGTCAAAGAAGATAGAGGAGAGCAGCACTTCTTCCTTCCCCGGGTTGTGAATCCAGCCGGTAACTGTCTGCTTCCATTCATTCAGGGGTTTACACCAATTGGGGTTAGAAGCCATCATATCTGCCGGGCAGTATTCATATCCTATGGTTTTGAGTCCTTTATTTACCCGAGCGGCCAGTTGGTGAAAATACTGCTGTACCTTCTCCGCATCTTTATCCGGCACATCTTCATAGACCAGAGCATTGTCC
>NZ_JBAVZJ010000515.1:0-2060 GCF_049588695.1 Robiginitalea sp. | reverse complement strand
CAGGAGGCTATCCCTGTTTTTCACAAATATAGAATCATTGAAGATGACGTATTCCGTGGTTTCCACACTGACTATTTTATCGTTGTCAAAGCGGATAACCTGATGGGTGATAATTGGCTGCTGGTGTAGAAATGTGATTCTTTTATCGATTTTGGAGATCGAAGCTTTAACATATTTATCCACTTGCTCCATTTCAAGGATTTCGTAGGTTGGATCGAATACCGAATCCCATTTTAACCATTCTAAATATTCAACTTTTGTAAAGGTCTGTTCATAGTCATATGAGGTTTCTTTTGTCACCAGGCTGTCGTTCAGCAAATGCGCCATTGCGGAAGCATCAGACTGATCAAGGGCCTTATAATATTTTGCAGCTATATCCAATTCGTTGATTTTCTTTTCGGAACTCCTACAGGATATAAGTCCGATAACGATCAGCAAGGATAGAATTGCGGTTTTGTGCATTTAAATCTGGTTTTTCGTAATGCGCCATTGGGTTTATATGAAACAAGGGGCCTTTATGAGCTGTTAATCGGGCTAAAGATACGCGGCTGGGAAGTAGGTCGAAGCTTGATGCAGGTATTGTTCGCCTTTTGTTTTAATCTCTTAACTCGAACATAATATCGATTATCTCTGTGCTGGGCTCTTCAATGAGCTCATAAGCCTCTGCGATTGTCGCGGCCAAATTAGTTTCCTTAAACGCTTTAACGGATTTCATGGAATCCCATATATAAACGCCACCATATTCTCCCGGGTTCTTAGTCTTTATGTAGTACTTCTGTATTAATCCTGGAATTGCTTCAAATTGAGGGCTGCGCTCTTTCATCCTGTATTCAATTTCATCTGCTGAAAGCGCTGTCTTCCCCCTGACAAGGAGTAGTATTGTTCCCTTAGCTTGATTCTTTGTACCGTTCATATTTTCTTCTTTTATTGTTTATAACGCCGGCTATCACCAAATTTGTGACGGGGCCTTTATTCAACTCACTTCCTTTCTGATAGAAATATAGGTATTTAAACAAATAAAAGCAGCCTGAGTGGTACTCAAACCGCTTTTGTTAAAAGAGGTTCATGTGTTACTTTTTTAAGGCTTAAAATTTTCAAAAGACTCCCCGATCTTTTCTTCCCGTTTGGAATTGGAGAGGCCTACGGGCTGAAGAATAGTCCAGTTCAATTTAGACTTGGACAGTATTTTTTCTTGCCTTTCGTGGTATTTGTAGGCTAATCCGATGTTGCTGTTGTCAATAAAGAATTTAAACCAGAGCGGAATTTACCTGGCGGTTTCCCCAACGCCCCAGGCCGAACAGGTGGAAATTCGCTTTATGCACTAATTTACCGGTTCGCCCCGTTGCTCCAGGTAAAAGTATTCTCATTGGGCCGAATTATATACAGAGATCTTATATCTTATGCAGTTGGCATCCTTTGCTATTCTATATCCTTAAGCCGCATCCATTTAAGTCGAATCTTGGGATAGCGTTCAGTCATTGGATTCAATATCAAAGTATCTCCTGAAAAGACGTATTTTCTTTTTGCAACATTACCCCACATATTTTGAAAGTTAGCCGATTCTATATGATGCTCAATAACCTGGAGGGAGTCATTCACTTTATACTTGCCGAAATAGACAAAATTGTCTGCCAGATGCCTTAGATCATTGAATGTCAGGCTATCCAATCCGCCCTTCCCCTCAAACTGATATTCATTATAATTTTCAGTCACATGGTGTACTCCCATTCCACCTTGTCCGTCATAAATAATAAATCCCCGGCGGTTCTTGTAATTGTCTTGTCTGGGCTCCCAGGTTGACAGCGAATCAACTTGAATCTCCACAATATGAAGCGACCACCTGCCCGTGAACTTTTCAAAGTCGGAAATCTCACTTTCAGGCTTACATGAAAATAGCAAGGCAATAAGGTATGGGACAATTAAGCTCTTTCTTTTCATATTTTATTATAAGTCTCGGGTAATGGGTACCTACTGGTGTTAACTGCCTTTTTCTTTGACTATTTCAACAACTCTCTTATTGAACTCATCCGGCTCTTCTTCCGGAGGTTCATGCCCTGATT
>NZ_JBAVZJ010000514.1:0-16056 GCF_049588695.1 Robiginitalea sp. | reverse complement strand
GCCCCGGAATGTACCCCGGAGAGCGCAATTCTCCCAGGGTGAAAAAAGCCCTTATTTCCTAAGCTTGGGAATGCTGAATTTCGTATCTTTAAGTATGTAATCGACAACTGATGCGCAATCTCCTGGTGTACTATATTGCCATTCTTCTACCACTTGGAATCGTCCTGTTTCTCTACTCAAAGGCGTACATCGGTTTTACGCTTTTCCTGATCCTCATTATAGCCTATCTGCTTATCTATCGCACATGGGTTGACGGCTCCCGACTTGTGGCAAAGGGTATAATCTCAAAACAGGACCGCTGGCGAATGATGCTGCCCGGAATGCATATGAAGCATTTTACCGAGTTGTACCTGAAATAGTCCTTTCTTTTTAGGTATCCTTTCCCGAGACTGACTTTGCAGCATACACATGGAGACTCCTTCCCTCGCCCTGAATTACGTATCTTTCAGAAAACGAAACCAAAACCAACTTTATGAAGAAATTATCCATTTTGCTCCTTATCGCTATTGTGCAAATTTCCCTTACGGCCCAGGAAAAAGAAGCGGCTGGGACGAATGAGATTCCCGAACCCGAAACTTTTGAGTCCACTCAGACTGTCAACATAAAAGGGAAGACCTATACCCTTAGAACCGTTACGGGGACCCACCTTTTACGGGATGAAAACGACGAGCCGATTGCACATTTCGGATTTACGCATTACGCCTTGCCAGGAGGAAAAAACCGCCCTATTATCTTTGCCTTTAACGGGGGGCCGCTTTCGGCCTCCTTTTGGTTGCATTTCGGGATCCTGGGACCAAAGCGGATTGTCATCAACGATCCCGGGTATACGGCACCAGCACCCTATAAGGTCGTTAAAAACGAATATTCGGTATTGGACAAGGCAGACCTGGTCATGATTGACCCGGTGGGGGTAGGATTCAGCCGGCCTGTAGGCAAGGCAAAATGGGCGGATTTCTGGGGGGTGGATCAGGACATCCGGAGTATCGGGTTGTTTATTGAACAGTACCTTATCCAGGCAGAGAAGATGAATGCCCCCAAATATTTACTGGGGGAGAGCTACGGGACTTTTCGCAATGCGGGCCTGGTGAAACACCTGCAGGACAAGGGAATTGCCATGAACGGTGTGATCATGGTTTCGGCTGTATTTGAATTGCAGCATTTGCTATTCGGCCCCGGAGATGACACAGCTTATCTAATTCATTTTCCGACCTACGCGGCTACAGCCTGGTATCACAACCGCGTTGCGAACAAGAACACAAACCTCGAAGCCTTCCTGACTGAAGTCCGGGAGTTTACAGGAGAGCAATACGCCCCGGCCCTTCTTAAAGGAGACCAGTTGACGGCTTCTGAAAAACAAGCGATGGCGGCAAAACTGTCAGCGTATTCAGGGCTGAGTACTGAGTATTGGTTAAAAGCAGATCTGCGCGTGACGAACCAGGAGTATTTTCAGGAATTGCTTCGCGAACAAGGGGAGACCGTTGGCCGGCTGGATTCCCGGTTTACCGGGATCAACGAGGATCTCCTGGGGCAGACCGCCCAGACGGATCCCCAAAGCGATGCCATTTCCCCTCCGTATATCGCGGCCTATAAAGAATACCTCTATGGGGACCTGGGTGTCCGAAAGGATTGGACCTACACCACTACAGCCGGATCCCGTGAGGGTTTTAAATGGGATTGGAAACACGATGGAAATATTCAATGGAATGCCCAGGTGGCTGTGAGTACTTTACCGGATATGGCCACTGCTATGAAGAGAAACCCAAACCTAAAAATTCTTATCCTGAACGGATATTACGATCTGGCTACGGTTTTTTATGGCGTGGAACACTCTATCAACCATATGGGTTTAACCCCGGAACTCAAGAAAAATATCATTATGAAATACTATGAGGCCGGGCATATGATGTATACCCACGAACCATCTATGGCAAAATTTAAGGCCGATGTGGATGCTTTCATTACGGAAACAGCACCCAATTAAGAAAATTCAAAAGGGAAAGGCGCCCGTAAGAAAAGGATTTAATCGGCTTTCTCGTTATTTCCACTGAATGAAAAAAGCCCCGTCATCCGACGGGGCTTTTAAATGTATTAACTGTATGTTGCTACAGATGAAAGGCGACACCAATTCCTCCAGAAGAAGTTACTCCTCCGGCAAATTCCAAAATGATTCCGATGGTATTGGTAAATCGATACTCTACACCTGCGTGAGCGTTGACAGAGAAACTATCCCCATCTCCAATTAAGAATCCGGCATCTACCCCAGCCCAGATATCCCAGGGCTCAGGAAGGCCAAAAAGGCTGTCAAAGTAGTAATCCGCCCGTCCGCCAAGGGCCATGTCATTTTCGCCGCTGAACCAAAAGCGGGCTTCCGGGGAAACCGTAATATTGTTGGCAACCTGAAATTCGTAGTTTGCTGCGATACTCGCATCAGACCCGAATTTCACAAAGGTATTCAGGGCTCCACCGTGGTTTTCCTGAGCATACGTGTTACCAGCCAGGGCAAAAAACAGTCCCGCAGCCAGCAAAAGAGTAAAAATGTTTTTCATTTGAAACTAGGTTTGAAGTTTTCGTTAGATTTAAAAAAGCCAAGGTATAAAAAAAATACAAACTTATTTCAGCTTAACATTCGAGCTTTAAACCGTCTATAAAGTCTTCAGTGCGCAGTCGCAGTGCGCAGAAATTTCGCGAGCATATTAAGGAAATCAAAGTCCTTAATTGCCAACTGCCACTGGCCACTGCCAACTTGGAACTTAAACCTTGAACCTTGAACTCAGCCAATACTGCTGGTAATAATTCCTGAAGCTATTCGGATGATTAATGGGTTGAACAAATGATTTCTAAGAACAATATGTATCTTTCCATTGTGAATTATTAAAGCAACAAAATATCCACTATGAGACTCAGATCCACTTTCACTTTAGCCTTTTCCTTCCTCTGTGCCGGCTTGCTTTCGGGGCAGGATTATTCCGCTTTGAAATACCGTGAGGCGGGTCCTTACCGTGGAGGCCGGGTGACCACAGTGGCCGGGGTGGCCACTTCGCCCGGAACCTTTTATTTTGGAGCCACCGGAGGCGGAGTCTGGAAGTCAGAAGATTATGGGGCCAGGTGGTTTAATATTTCAGACGGATATTTTAAGACACCCAGTATAGGTGCGATTGCGGTAGCACAGAACGATCCGAACGTCCTCTATGTGGGAACGGGGTCTGATGGGCTGCGGAGCAATGTCATTGAGGGTCGGGGGATGTATAAATCAGTGGATGCCGGGAATTCCTGGATGGAAATCGGCTTAAAGCATGTGGGGCAAATCGGGGCGGTACGCCTGCACCCCGAGGATTTTAACACCGTTTACGTGGCCGCCATAGGAAAAGCATTCCGGTCGAATCCGGAGCGGGGACTTTTTAAAACCTCTGATGGAGGGAAAACATGGTCGCGGGTTTTGTTTATATCAGAGGAAACGGGAGTATCCGATGTAGAAATGCTCCCCACAAACCCAAATTTCCTTTTTGCAGCGGCCTGGAAAGCCATTCGTACCCCCTGGACCATCATCAGCGGGGGGACGGCCAAGGAAGGGGGGCTATATAAAAGCCTCGATGCCGGAAAGACGTGGTACCGGGTCGAGAATGGACTACCGAAGGAACTGATTGGGAAAATCGATATCGAAGTATCTGCCTCGGATTCCCGGATTGTCTATGCGCTTGTGGAAGCTCCCGGAAAAGAAGGAGGTCTTTATAAATCGATAGATCAGGGGGAGTCTTTTACACAGGTTTCCTCCCATAACGGTATTCGTTCGCGGCCTTTTTATTATACCAATATCCGCGTGGATCCCAAGAATCCGGATGTGGTCTACGCGATGGCTACAGGGTATTATAAGTCCGAAGATGGGGGTGAAAACTGGAACCGGATGAATCCCCCCCACGGGGACAATCACGACATGTGGATTAATCCCAACGCCCCGAACCTCTTTATCCAGAGTAATGACGGGGGGGCGAACGTTACACATAATGGAGGGAAGAGTTGGTCCACACAGTTCAACCAGCCTACCGCTGAAATTTATCAGGTAGAAGTCGATAATCAGCATCCCTATTGGCTCTATGGCGGGCAACAGGACAATTACTCCACCGTGGCGGTCCCTAGTATGCCTCCTTACGGGGTGCAGGCTCCTGGGATCGGGTTTATTCAGAATACCGGGGGGTGTGAAACCGGGCCTGCGGTACCCCATCCGACAAATCCGGATATTGTTTATTCCAATTGCAAAGGGCGTTTTACGGTCTACAATAAGAGAACAGGTACGGAACAATCCTATTACGTAGGGGCCTCAAATATGTATGGCCACAATCCCAGGGATCTGAAATTCAGGTTTCAGAGGGTCAGTCCGATCCACGTCTCCCCACACGATCCGAAAGTCATTTACCATACCTCCCAATATGTGCATAAAACCACTGATGAAGGAAAAACCTGGGAAATCATTTCACCGGACCTGACCGCTTTTGAGGCGGATAAGCAGGTGATTTCAGGCTCCCCGATTACCCGGGATATTACGGGGGAGGAATTTTACAGTACTATTTACGCCATACGGGAATCCCCCCTGCAGGCCGGGGTAATCTGGGTGGGGTCTAATGACGGACCCATACACGTGACCCGGGATGGGGGCAGTACCTGGGATGAGGTAACGCCCCGCAACCTTCCCCCCGGTGGGCGGGTTGACGCGGTGGAGCCTTCACCTCACAATCCTGCGAAGGCCTATGTGGCCGTGTTGCGGTACCTCCTTGGAGACCCCAAACCTTATATTTACAAAACAGAGAATTACGGAAAAAACTGGACGCTCCTCACGACGGGAAGCAATGGTATTCCAGATGACTTTCCCACCCGCGTCATCCGGGAGGACCCTGAGCGTGAGGGACTCCTTTTTGCCGGAACGGAGTATGGGATGTTTGTCTCCACTAATGATGGTGAGACCTGGAAGTCCTTCCAACAGAACCTGCCGGTAACCCCGATTACCGACCTTAAAATTCACCGGGGAGATCTCGCACTATCCACGATGGGCCGAGGGTTTTGGATCCTCGATCAAATCGGTCCACTGCGGCAACGAGACCTAAGTGCCCTTTCCGAGCCTTACCTTTTTAAACCTGAGAGAACCATGCGATACCGGACCCCTTCCGGAGCCTGGAATGGGGACACTCCTTCCTACCCAAAAGCTGGGGTGGTCCTGGACTATTTTTTACCTGAAAAGGGAGAACAGCCCGTAAAGATTGAAATCAGGAATGCGTCCGGTCAGGTACTCACTGCATTTTCGAGTGACTCTATCCCCAATGGGAATTCGGGAGTAAGCCGCGATATGGGGACTAATTTTACAGAGTTTCTGGTTTCCGAATCCCTGACCAAACATAAGGGGCTGAACCGATTTCGCTGGGATATGACGATGGCAGGCCCGTGGAACTCCAATGATAATCGGAAATATCGCAATGGCCCCATGGTCCCGCCCGGGGCTTATAAGGCGGTATTAGTTTACGGAGATAAGACGCTAAGTCAGGATTTCGAGTTGGTTATGGACCCCCGGGTTGTCGAGGGTGGCGTGAGCGAAACAGACGTGAAGCAACAAGTGGAATTTCAAAGGGCTGTACGCGACAAACTCAGTGAAGCCTATCGCTTTGAACAGGCCCTGGAAAAGGAAGTCGAATCTTTGAATTCCAAACCGCGCCTTTCGGCATCTGAGCAAACCCGCCTGAAAACCCTGGAAGGTGTACTCTCTCAGGTCCAGACCGAGGAAGGGATCTATATGCAACCCATGCTTGCCGATCAATGGCGCTATTTGTACAGCATGATGAACCAGGCCGATCAGCTGCCGGGCCGTGATGCCCAGCAGCGGTTTTCAGAATTGGAAGCTGAACTGCAGCGCCTGAAATCGAAAGCCGTCCTGAAGGAATAGTGAGGCAGGGTCAGTCAATAGTCTGTAAACAGAATGGGCTGCTGTCAAAGCCAGATCTTGATTACGAATGGTGCTGCTGTCATCACCAAAACCTTTTAAAGGCCCATTGCGGTTGCCCGCTTCAAAGGTCTTTCTTAACGACTTGCCCGTTAAGCATGACAAAAGATACGGCACGCATTGCACGGATATCTTTCGTGGGGTCGCCTTCAACTGCAATGAGATCTGCCAGGTACCCGTCCCGGACCCGGCCCAGACTCTTTAGGTGAAAGGTTCGGGCATTAATATCTGTTGCCGCCTTGAGCACCGCGGACGCAGACATACCATAAGCTACCATCAACTCCAGTTCGCGGTAATTTTCCCCATGTGGATAAACCCCCACATCTCCTCCAAAACCAATGGTTACCCCAGAGGCCAGTGCAAGGGCGAAACTCTCTTTTTTAAGACGAATACGATCCGTATCTTCTTTTCCGTCCCACCCGTTATACCGTTCGATGGCATCTCCCGCTGCAAGGGTAGGGTATAGGACTGTTTGGTTGGCTTTCATCAGTTCATAGGTATCCTGTGTGGCCGCATCTCCGTGCTCAATGGTTTCAACTCCCGCCAAAATAGCCCGTTTCATGCCTTCGGGCGTACTGGCGTGGGCTACAGCATACTTTCCAGCAGACTTTGCGGCATGGACCATGGCTTCCAGTTCCTGTGGCAGGAAAGTAGGCTGGGACTGGGCTCCGGGAGTCCACCGATAATCGGCATAGATCTTAATAAAATCAGCGCCTCCCCCCATCTGCCTGCGGACTGCAGCTATGACTTCTCCGACCCCACTGGCGTGCTCTGCCCCCAAGGGAACGTCTACCCCTTCATGAAATCCCTTGGGGCCATAGGCTCCAGTCGCTACAATAGCAGGTCCGGCCACCAGCAGCCTCGGACCCGGAATAATGCCGGCATCGATTGATTTTTTTAGAGCTACATCAGCATAGCCGGCACCTTCAGAACCTAGGTCCCGCATCGTAGTCACCCCTGCCATCAGGGATTTTTCGGCATGCACGGCACCCCGTATGGCGCGCTCTGCAGCTGATTCCTTAAGCACCTGGTCATTCCATGAAGTTTCGTTATACGGGTGTAACAGCAGGTGTGAATGTCCCTCGATCAGGCCGGGCAACAAGGTCTTGCCTTCCAGGGAGATTATTTCTGTGTTCTTCGGAACTTTAAGACCCGAGAGGGGCCCTGCATAGGTAATTTCAGCGGCCTCTACCAATACGACCCAATTATCGTGTATCTGGTTTCCGTCGAAAACCCGGCTTGGTTTGAGCAGGAACTGAGCCGCAGCGCCCCAACTAATACAAAGGGAAAATAGTAGAAAAAGGAGGTCGGTATTTTTTGAGGTGTCCATGTAAGGCATTTTTTGAGGTTACAGGTCTTTGAGGTACGCAATGCTTTCCTTTAGGGCTACTTCCGGGTTGGAAACCATATCCTGCTCGACAAAAAAGTGTTCTACGCCTGCCTGAGAAGCCGCATTTACGATTCCCTCCAGGTCCAGTACCCCGGAACCTGTGGAGGTCATCAGCGGGAAGAGTTCTACCCATTGGCCGGGATCGCCCCCATCCCCTGAAAAATACCTGAGTTCAACCATATCCTTGAGGTGCATCATCGTATAGCGTTCCTTGTATTTATTCAGATAGGCTATGGGATCTGCCTTGCCGGCAATCGTCCAGAAAATGTCCATTTCGAGAAAAACACCCTTGGGATCTGTCGCATCCAGCATCATTTCAAAAGGGATCACCCCATCGGTTTCCTGTAGACCATATCCGTGGTTGTGGTAGGCAAAACGAATTCCCTCACTGCGAGCAGCCGCTGCTATGGTATTAAATGTATCGGCCATCCGCATGTAATCATCCAGCGTCTGGCGCCGCTCCGGTGGAATGGCAGGAAGAGTCACGTATTTTGCCCCCAATTGCCGTGCCGCCTGACCGAGGGCGGGCATGTGGTTTTCCAGGGTATCCAGATCTGTGTGCAGGGATGGGATACTCAGCCCCAGCTCCCTGCAAAAGGCCTGGAATTTTGTTTGGGATAGCCCAAAGAAACCGCTTCCTGAAAAGCCCAGCATCTGTGTGATCTGTTCCCAACTCTTTTTATTGCTTTCCGCACTGAAAGGATACGGCCCGTAGAGTTCGATTTCAGAATATCCCATTTCCACGAGGAGTTCAAGGGATTTTTTGGGATCCTCCCCCATAAGCCTGGGTAAAGAGAATAACTGTATGCCGATCCGATCTGTCATTTGAGAGAGTAACTTAATGGTGTTTTTATGGGAATAAAGTGTTCCCGGCAAAAGACCGGCGCTAAGACCTGCCAGTCCCGATAGTTTTAAAAATTCCTTTCGACGCATATTTTCGACTTACAGTGGGTTTATCCGGGGTAGGGGATCACGTCCGCAAATCCCCGTTCTTTTTTATCCCTAATCATTATTCGGTTTAGCCGCATTTTCAGCGATTTCCGCAAGTTTTTGATTTATAAGGTTCCGGGAGAGCCATTTTCCCTGCAGCATGAGGCCTTTCATTTTGCGGAGTGTACTGAGGTCTTTTAACGGGTTGGCTTCAACCAGCAGAAAATCTGCTGCTTTCCCGACCTCTACGGTCCCCCATTCGGCTTCAGCTCCAAAAAATTGAGCCGGGGCCAGGGTGCCCATCCTCAGGATTTCTTCCGGGGTAAGCCCGGAGCGCTGCATGGCCGCAATTTCGCGATGCAGGGAGAATCCGGGGACATTAAAGAGTTGGGGGGCATCTGACCCCAGTAAAAGTCCTTGGCCATTTCGGGCCAATTCCCGGATAAGCCTGAGACGTATATGGTCAAAAAGGGCCCACTGCTCTTCATCCCAGGAAGGATCACCCAATTGTTCTTCCTTGATGCGCTTCCAGTTCGCCAGGGTTTCCGGAGTCATGTATTTCATTTCAGGCTGGGCCAGCAGGCTGTCAGCCCGGGTTGGTGCAAACCACCGTTCGAAAAGCGTTTGGGTGGGCACGACCCAAACCTGCTGCTTTCGGGTGAGCTCTACCAGGTCTTTAATCCCAGAAGTATCCGCCAGTTGGGTAAAGTTAAAGCCGAAAAAGCCATTCTCAGTGGGGTTGACCTTTGCGTTACCGGGTACCAGCCCCTCCAGGTAACCATCTACGTGGTCTATGGTGGCATACCCGCTTTCCAAAGCGTGCCTGATACCGACGTCAACGGGAACATGTCCCGCAAAAGGGATTCCCGCCTGACGGGCAGCTTTCACCAGGGAATCGAAAACGCCCCGTTGAATCCCCGGGTGTATTTTTAAAAAATCATAGCCTTCGGCTGCATATTGACTCACTTTTTCCATAGCCTCCTCCGGGGTCTTTACCGTATTTCCATTCAGAGAAGGACTTGAAGTAAATATGCGGGGACCCAGGACATTGCCTTTTCGCACGGCCTCTCTCAATTCCAAATGATACGGATGCCCCAGCATCCCCCGAATGGTCGTAATTCCGCCGGAGAGATAGAGGAACAGGGTTTCTTCTATCCGGTTTTCAGAAGTAGGGGGTGAAGGAATATGGGCGTGCATTTCCGTGAGTCCGGGAACTACATATGCCCCCTGCCCGTCAATTTCGGTACTGAATTCCCCTGTGGGCAAAACATCCGTAATCTGCAGGATTCGATCCGCTTCGACCACGATATGGCGGTTTTCGTCTACGGTTCCCTTTTCCACATTGACGATATGGACATTCTTTACAAGGGTCCGGTTTGAATGATCTTTTTGTGGAGACTCCTTACAGGAAAGGGAGAGAAACAGCAGCAAGAGGTACCAATATATTTTCATCATAGGGCTGTGGATGTAATGTAGAAATTCGGATCGACCTCAAAACGACCAGGTTTCCCCTGAAACGGGGTCTGTTTCCATGTTGCGGCCGGAAAAATCCATTGCACGTCCTCATCGGCGAAAACCCGGACAGGCATATCAAATCCGGGTACGATATCCCGGTAGCGATACTCGAGGATATTCCCTTTCCAGCGGTATTCGAGATTGGGAACCCATGCAGTGCGAAGGTACTGATCAAAAAAAGCGCTGAGGTCTTTACCGCTCTTTTCGCTCATATAGGCTTCGATTTGCTGTGTGGTCACCGTTTGGTGGTAGAAGGTCTCATTGAGTCCTCTTAGTATGCTCCTCCAAAGCGCATCATCCTCGAGGAGTTGTCTCAGGGTATGCAACATATTCGCCCCCTTGGGATACATGTCCCCTGAACCTCTCGAATTCACGTTGTAGGAACCGATGATAGGCTTGTCGTTTCGAATATTTGCGCGGGTTCCGATCACATAGGCCGAGGCGGCTTCTGTTCCGAAGTGATAATCAAGGTAGAGGCTCTCGGAATAAGCAGTAAAGCTTTCGTGAATCCACATATCAGCAATATCCCGATACGTGATATTGTTGGCAAACCACTCATGCCCGGCTTCGTGGATGATGATAAAGTCAAACTTCAACCCCCAGCCGGTTCCCGAGAGATCCCTCCCCAAATACCCATTTTGATAGCCGTTTCCATAGGTGATGGAACTCTGATGCTCCATACCCAGGTAAGGTACTTCTACCAGTTTAAAACTATCCTCATAAAAGGGATACGGCCCGAACCAGTGTTCGAAAGCCTCGAGCATCATGGGAACCTGATTAAACTGTTCTTTGGCTTTCCCGAGGTTCTCCGGAAGTACGTAGTAATCAAGATCCAGGGGTCCTTTTTCACCTTTAAAAGTCCCTGAAAAGTGGGTGTATTCCGCAATATTGGCGTTCACCCCGTAGTTGTTGATCGGATTGTTGACAAACCAGTGGAAGGTTTTGCTTTTATCGGTCTCTTCTGTTTTTTGCAATCGGCCATTGGCCACTGCCGTCAATGGTTTGGGAACGGTCAGGCGGATGGCCATCGAGTCCGGCTCATCGTACATATGATCCTTGTTGGGCCACCATACGCTGGCACCGAGACCCTGGCAGGAGGTCGCGGCAAAAGGCTGGCCTTTACTATCCTGGCTCCAGGAAAAGCCCCCGTCCCATGGGGCATTTGCAGCCTCCAATGGAACCCCTGAATACTGTATCGTCAGGGTTTCACGTGCTCCGGTAACCTGAGGTTTTGAAAGGGTTATGAAATAGACATTTCCTTCCCGTATAAAGGTTTGTTGGCGTCCGCCCTGGACAACAGCTTCAATTTCAAGGGGGGGCTGCAGGTCTATTTGCATCCTGGATTCGGGTGTCAATACGGTGTAGTGAATGATATTGGTTCCGGTGAGGCTGCGGGATTTTGGAGCTACCTCAACGCTCAGGTCGTAATAGGTCAAATCCCACCAGGCGCGTTCGGGGGTAATACTCCCCCTGAGGCTGTCCTGACGGGTGAAGGCCTCTTGTGCACATACAGAGGTCATAACGACAAGGCAGACTAAGAAGGCATAGCATTTTTTCATAAGTTGAGGGGTTTGGAGCTTTCGAGTTTTGCACCTTCTAAAAGGTAAGCATAGCTGCTATTTTTTACAATTTCTGTCAGGTCGTCTGCATTCAACAAATCGTAGACCGCTTGTTTTTTATCGGGATGTTGCTCGTAATATGATTTGGTGATCAAATAGCCCACGGTATAACCCAGATCAGCCGGCCGATCTTCTATACTGCCACCATTGTACAGCCATTTGGAAGTGTCCTCTTCCAATAGCTCGGCAGCGAGTTCCCCAAAAACCCAGTTTTCATTATCGGCATTGGAAAGGAATTCCAGGTTATCGTTTACAAGGCTTTCTCCCGAACACAATTCCACCATAAAATCACAAACTCCTTCGTGGATTATGGCTGAAAGAAGTGTTTCCCGGTGCTCTTCGTCCTGGTAGTTCTGCTGAAAATGCATGAGTTCATGTATGGTGAGCCGCGGCAGATCACTGAAATTCATAATAGCGTCCTCCTGCCACTCCGTGAGTTCCCCGGTCGGCATTTCCGGAGATTTACCATACATATCACCACCCAGAAACATCCCCATTTCAGTGGCAGTACCGCCTGAATTCAAGATGCCGGGGACTATGTAGACCTTGGGAAAAACGGCCTGTGGATATATTTCACGAAAGCGGGTCATGGAACCGACGATTGATTCTTTAACGAGATTCACGCTATCGGGATTAAATTGGCCCTGCAGATACTTGTAGTACTCCGGGGCAGCATTGATGATTTGTCCGTACATCTGGTCTATACTCCCATAACGCACCACGTAGAAATCCCTTACTTCCGGAGGACCGGTAAGGATAAAAGTCCTTAACTGCACCCGGGCCTGGGAAGTATCTTCTAAGGCCCTGTTGAAATATGGCCAGAAAGCATCCATGGCTTCTGTGCGCAATTCAAAGTGCGAGAGTTCCTTCAGTTCCCTGTCTATGGAATCCAGGCGGACCTGCAGGGTCTCCCAACCCGCTCCCTGTAAGGCGTTGTTGCGCTTTGGAAATTTGTCGAGAATTCTGGGGTTAGACATACCATTGTCGATGGCTTTTTGAAGCATGGTTATGGCGGAGTCCGTTTCCCCCCCTTCCCAGTAAACATAGGCGGCTTGTACAAAGAGCTCGGAGGACTGCAGGTCTTCATTGGCTTTCATCAGGCTGTCTGCCAGTATTTTAAGGGCTCCTGAGGCTTGTTTTTCTCCGTAGAAATTGAAGAGGCGTTCCATATTGGGCAACCGCATCTCCGAAACCTTTTTCTCAGGCGGACCGCAGGAAATCCCCAGTGCAAGGATTCCCAGGGAAAGAACAAAAGCCGTGTGTCGCAAGTTCATAATGTATCAGTTTCTGAAAACCCCGGAAGGGAAAACAACCGGGCTCTCGTGCCCATCCGGGCCAACAGCCGAGACGCCAAAAAAGAAATTATCGATTACAATGCCCTCCAGGGTGGCCTCTGTAGCCTCATCGACATAGCGAAAGTGATCCCAGGTTGGCGAAGTGGTATCGCGCCAGTAGACTTTGTACCCTGAGGCCCCTTCAACAGGTGTCCACCTCAATTGGGCAGCCGGTGCCACAATGCCTCCTATCTCTACCTTTTCAGGGGCAGGAGGGGCCCAGGCCAGTGAAGCCAGGGAAATGGCGTTTACCGCGGTGAGCTTGGCTGCATAACCGAAGTCTACATATTCCAGGAGGTCCCCATAAGCGATGCCATTTTCCGTCCGAATGTCCTGGTGCTGCTGGGTGTAATTCTCGTGAGCCTCCATAATACGGATTCCCGCAAAGCCTTCATCGTTAAAGGGCCTGTGGTGCCCACCCCTTCCAAATCGATCCAGGCGATAGATCAGCATAGGGTTCATTTCAGGCATATAGGTCTGTGTAGTGCGGTACACGTATCGCGCCAATTGCCGGGATATCCCATCCACTTCCCCTCCGTAGAAGCGTCGGGAACGCCGCTCCCTTTCGGTCTCGGTAGGGGGTACAGGTTCTGAAAAGATTCGGAAATCACGGTTGCTGACCACTCCGTCCACACCGGTAGTATTCCCGATCATATCATTGTTCATCACCCCGATGAGTTCCCATTTGTTTTCCTTGGCATAAGCCGCCAGGCCGCGGCCCCCGAAGAGACCCTGTTCCTCACCGGAAAGGCCCGCATAGACGATGCTGTTATCAAAAGAGTATTTTGAAAGTACACGGGCGGCTTCCATGGTTCCTGCCATACCACTCGCATTATCGTTGGCACCCGGAGAATCGGACGTGGCATTATTCGGATCGCTGACACGGGAATCGATGTCGCCGCTCATCATAATATAGCGATTCGGGTGCTTTTTACCCCTTTGGATGGCGATGACGTTTACCACCCAGACATCTTCCGGAATTCGCTGATTTTCAGAAGCTTTCACAAGATTTCGCTGATAAAAGACCTCGAGGCAGCCGCCGCAACTTTTTGATATGGCCTCAAATTCCTGTTTGATCCATCTCCGGGCTGCTCCTATTCCCCGGGTTTGAGAAACAGTATCACTTAACGTATGCCGGGTTCCGAACCCGGCCAGGGTAGTGATGTCTGTTTCGATACGCTCGGTGGAAACGGCATCGATAATCTCGTAAATGCGCGTGTCCGTTTGGGCTTGAACCGACGGATAACTGAGGAGGATCGTAAATAAAAGGTAGAATTTTTTCATTTTAACATGTTTGGATATTACTATTAAAAACCGGCTGCGTGCCGGCTGCAAAACGGCCCGTGTAGGCGTACAAGTAACCGGGTATCCTGTACTTCAGGACTTCCGCACGTCCTTTGTTGTGGGGTAATTTCATTAATCCCGGTTAATGTAGGTAATCCTGGAAATCAATCCGTTTTCCACTTCATAAATAGCTACGTAATTCTGGTAAGCTGACCCATTGGTTGAAGTAAAAACCAAATTTACATGATCCACAACTTTATTTCCCACAACTGCCCGATGAATGATTTCATACCTCGCATCCCCCCGGGTGAGAAAATCGATGTCCGTTCCTTTTTTAAGGATTTTTTTTCCTGAGCAAAGTGGCGTGTCCGGGATTGAGAAATCATAGGACTCCACAGAATCACTAAAGGCCTTCATATATGACTCTAGATCCTTAGAATTAAAGGCATAGATTTGATGGTCAACCGGCACACTGGGGTCGGGTGCAATGGTGAGGGCCAGTTTATTGCCGTCAGGATTGGGTGCCATCCTGGTGATCCTCCCCAATTCAGGCGGGAATGTATGCAGTATCCTCCATTGTGTTTCTTTATCGGGTTTATATCCAAGGAGTCTGTTTCCGTTGGCACATATAACTGTCCCGTCCGACAACCAGAACATATCTTGAACCCCAGCAGGCAGGGTAGCTAGTACCGCGGTTGATCCGGATTCCGGGTCCATGGATTTGACCAAAATCTCTCCTGCTTCCAAAGCCGTAAAACTTATACGTTTTGACCCCGGAATGCGATGTAAAGATCGGCCCACGCCTTTCTGGAAAGTATACTGGCTGTTATCTTTTAAATTTACAACCACCAGGTCCATCCGATCTTCTATAAGGACTGTACATATCAGAATTTCTGGACTATACCACAAGTGATAACCAATTTTCAAATCGGCGATAAGGAGCTGGGGTTGCCCACCTTCCAACGGATAGCTGTACAGACGCTGCAACCCATCCATATCCAGTCTTATCGCAGATACCGCATTACTTCCGGGGATCTTAATAGGGGAGTATTCGCTGCCTCCGGGGGTTTCGGATAACCAGGCCGTAATCTTTTTGGATAGAGAATACCTCGCGATATCCGTTTGGCCATTACGCGTTCTGGCATAGAGCAAGTCGTCTTCGCCGAGAAAGGACGGCTGGTTATCATAGCCCGGGTTCCGTGAGATATTGATCGGGGAGCTTACTTCAAATTCGCCGGCCACCATTGTGAAATCCAACAGATAAACCTCGGATTCCGATTGTCCGCTGAGGGACGGAATACCAGGGAGTACTGTACAGATCAGGACTAAAGCTTTCAGTATTTTGTAACCAAACATAAGATACTGGCTTTTAGTACATTCGAAACTCATTTCTTCAGTGTTACTTAAATTCAGGAGTATGATAGCGGAAAGTAGGAATTTCACGGGGGTTTCACAACCTGGATCTCCCTCAATGGGCTATATTTCGGTGAAACGACTGATTAAAGCACGGGCCGCCGGAATTCCCTCCAGAAAGTATTTTGCCTGGGTTTTCATACGCCCAACTTTAACCGTAATCGCTTCGTCGGGTAACTCCTGAAACATAAATTCATCGGTCCAGTCATCGCCTATGGCGAAAACAAAATCGTAGTCTTTGCGCGCCAGCATACGCATGGCCGCCCGACCCTTATTGACATTGCTACTTTTGATTTCAACGACTTTATTGCCATTCAGTACACTCAGGTCGTCATTGGCGATCAGGGAGGTGAGGACGGTGTTGAGTTCTGAAGCGCGCTTTTGTCCAAAATCCGGATCGGTGTTGCGGTAATGCCAGGCCATAGAGTAATTCTTATCCTCGATAAACGATCCAGGCGTGCGATCTACAAAAGACTCGAGGACCGGACGTATTTTGGGCATCCAGTCGTTTTTGACATTTTCAAGAAGTTGGAATTCCCGGCCTTCTTCCGATATCCATACCCCGTGCTCCACGATCATCGAGTACCC
>NZ_JBAVZJ010000513.1:0-1545 GCF_049588695.1 Robiginitalea sp. | reverse complement strand
GTCCTGCATTACCGCCCGGACTTTGCTGCCATCTTCCATCTTAACAATCACCGTATGGGCGTTTGACGTATACACCAGGTCTTTAAACGACAATTCATCTGCTGAAAAGTGAATAGGTACTTCCCCTCCGTATACCACGCAAGGAACCTTTCCAGCATTACGTAAGGCTTTGGTCGATTTCTTGCCCACGCTTTCTCTTTCTGATCCTTTGATTGTAATTGATTTCATTATGATGTTTAATTAAAATTCTAGAGTATAAACTTTGAAGCTATCGAGGTGTTGTGGTGTACGCGGTGCATCACATCTGCAAATAAATCCGCACAGCTCAACACTTTGAGCTTCTCGCTGTTGGCCCTCACCGGAATAGAATCCGTAATGATGAGTTGTTCCAACTTCGAGTTTTCAATTTTTTCAATTGCATTGCCTGAAAGCAGGCCATGTGTTGTAATGGCCCGAACGCTCAGGGCACCCCTTTCGATCATGAGATCGGCCGCCCGGGTAAGGGTTCCGGCAGTGTCGACCATATCATCTACGAGTACGACGTTTTTATTTTCTACTTCCCCAATGAGTTCCATATGGGAAATCTGGTTGGCCTTGGAACGCTGTTTGTAACAGATGACTACATCACTTCCCAAACCTTTGGAATAGGCATAGGCGCGTTTCGAGCCTCCCATATCCGGAGAGGCGATGGTGAGGTTCTCCAATTTCAGGCTCTCTACATACGGTAAGAACAGGGTGGAGCCGTAGAGGTGATCCACCGGCTTTTCAAAAAATCCCTGTATCTGGTCTGCGTGCAGGTCCATGGTAATAATTCGTGTAGCACCGGCTGCCTCCAGCATTTTGGCTACTAATTTACTGGCGATAGGAACCCGGGGTTTGTCTTTTCGATCCTGACGGGCCCACCCGAAATAGGGCATCACAGCTGTGATATGACGGGCGGAAGCGCGCTTGGCAGCGTCCAGCATCAAGAGCATTTCCATGAGGTTTTCCGCTCCGGGATGTGTGGATCCGATCACAAAAATCCGCGCACCTCTGATGGACTCTTCATAGGAAGGCTGGAATTCCCCGTCGCTGTAGCGGGAGGTGATGACTTTGCCCAGGTCTGCCCCATAGGATTTGGCAATAGCTTCCCCCAGGGCTTTACTCTGTGTACAGGCAAAAATTTTTGGTTCCGGTACAGTATAGGACATGGCCTTTTCAGTGGTGTTTATAGTTCGCGAACTCCCTCATTTCAAAGGAGGTGCAAATTTATACAATTATTTGAGTTGCTAAAGCATATTCGGGGGGATTTTGGGTTCCGGAATGAAATTATTTTTTAGTTTTGCACACCGCTCAGGCCTCGGTGGCGGAATTGGTAGACGCGCTGGATTCAAAATCCAGTGATAGCAATATCGTGTGGGTTCGATTCCCACCCGAGGTACGGATAAACCAAAAAAATGGTGAAATGTGAGCGGGCTTCCCAAAAGGAAGCTCGCTTTCTTTTGGGAGGTAAGCGAAACGTTTCTTTTTTTGGTTTTCAAAACGACCGCGAAGGGAAGCTTTCCG
>NZ_JBAVZJ010000512.1:0-2010 GCF_049588695.1 Robiginitalea sp. | reverse complement strand
GTTAAAACCCTTTCTATTGCCAAAAGCGCCATTCGCCATAATATGGCAAAGGACCTGCCGAAGATGGAAACCCCCACCTGCATCATCTGGGGGAAAAACGATTCAGTGACCCCGCCTAATGTAGCCGAGGAATTCCATGAACTGCTTCCGGATTCGGACCTGTTCTGGATCGATAAATGTGGCCATGCTCCGATGATGGAACATCCTGAGGACTTCAATGCCATACTCTACGACTGGTTGCAGAAACGCAGTTTCTAGATCGCTACAGGGGTAGCGGGCCTCAGATCACACTTGTTTATCTTAATTTGCCATATGAAGATTACCTCAGCGGAATTTCTTTGCAGCAATACAGATGTGGGAAAGTGCCCTTCGGAGCCGCTGCCGGAGTACGCCTTTATCGGGCGTTCGAATGTGGGTAAGTCCTCCCTTATCAATATGTTAACCCAGCGCAAAGGGTTGGCCAAGACTTCGGGAAGGCCGGGGAAAACCCAATTGATCAATCACTTTAAGATCAATGATAACTGGTTCCTGGTCGACCTTCCAGGTTATGGATACGCCCGCACCTCTAAAAAGGATAAGGCGCGTTTTCAAAAATTTATCACCCGGTATTTTAACGAACGTGAGCAACTCCTCAATGCGTTTTTACTCATAGATATTCGCCACGCCCCCCTGCCTATCGATCTGGAATTTATGGAATGGCTCAACTCAAAAGGGATTCCCTTTTCGTTGGTCTTCACCAAGGCAGATAAGCTAAAACCTGGCGCCCGGGAAGAAGCCCTTGAAAAGTATTTTGATCAGATGCGGGCAGCGGGATGGGTTGAAATACCCCCGTATTTTGTGACTTCCTCCTCAAAAAACATTGGCGGGAAAGAGGTCCTGGATTATATCGAAAATATCAATGTAAGCTTTCGCGCCAACCAATCTTAAATCGGGCACGTGTCCAGGTGGGGGGTGCCCCCCTCCCCCCAGTACTCAAATTAGAACCTGTAGCTGCATTTTCCCTTCACTTTTACTTCAAAACCCCTGAATCTCACTCCCGGTCTGAAATTTTCGTTTTAAGGGTTTCGATCAGTTCCTCAAGGGAGGAAATCTCGTCAAAATCCTCGGCATTGAGCAAGGGGAGCCACTGTCCTTTATGAAGCTCGAGAACCAGTGGGTACGTTTTGGGAAAATTGAACAGAATGCCCGTATCCTCTACATTGTCCCGGTAGTAGAAATACGCAGGGCGTTCAAAATTCAGGAGAAAGTCTTTCCAGTCCCGCCTGGCGGAGCTGAAGCCGTGTGTTAAGGCACACAACTTGCAGGAATAGGTTTCGGGACTGATCCATTTGTGCAAACTATCCCTGATTGCGTTGAGCATTCCAGCATCGGCATTCCAGACAAAGACCAGGCTCCCTTCGGGATACTCCTTAATCACCGGTTTTGGATTTTGCATATTCTTGAGGGTTAAAAATGGATGCTGGTTTGCTGCAGGGGAAGAGGGTATCTTTTTATCGGGGAAGGGGGGCTACCCCCAACGGCACGCCCCAATGTGTAGTTTCTCCCTTTCAATGCTCTTAACAAAACTCAAGCCCGGCATCCCGATTCCCTTTAACCTTTTCTTATCATCAGAACGCACCTCTAATTTGTAACTTGACCCTTCAAAAATAAGTAACCTGTTGCTATGAAGAAAGTCTACCATCCCTCTGCAAGTCGGGGCCATGCCAACCATGGGTGGCTCGAGAGCTACCATAGTTTTAGTTTTGCAAACTACTACAATCCCGAACGGATGCAATTCGGCGCCCTCAGGGTTTTGAATGACGATCGCGTCGCCCCGGGTATGGGGTTTGGGACCCATTCCCACAACAACATGGAAATCATTTCCATCCCACTCCGAGGTGATCTGGAGCACAAGGACAGTATGGGAAACACAACCGTGATCCGCGAAGGGGACGTCCAGGTCATGAGTGCTGGAACGGGTGTAAACCACAGTGAATACAATAAGAACAAGGATCGGGATGTCTCCTTTCT
>NZ_JBAVZJ010000511.1:0-8732 GCF_049588695.1 Robiginitalea sp. | reverse complement strand
GGATAGAGGAATCTCATCCCCGGGTTGCTTTTAACCCTTTATTCAATACAGATACCCTCCCCCTTTTCGGGTCGGGTGTAAGAATTGAAACAAAAATCCAAAAAGCCAAGCGCCTATGGGAAGATTTAGGGCTTCTGGGAACTGAAATTCAAAAACGGGTATATTTCAGCTTCCTGCACGAGAATGCAAAACTCCAATCTGAAATATATATTTATGTAGCCCACCTTTTTGGTCCGCATATAGAGGGAATTGAATACCTGGGCGTTCAAGCCGGAAAAAAATTGGATATAGCCGTTAGAGAAGTTTCCCGGGAACGGGACGCTCAGGAGCGGGTATTATCCTTTAAGTCGAACACGGATAGATTATGGTACAGTGAGATTCGACCAAAACACGATATACTTCCTCTTTTGTCGAGGCACTGCAGGTCTCGTTTTCCCTCTGATCCATGGCTGGTGGTGGATGCCAATCGCAAAAAGAGACTCAGTTCGGTTTCCGGAAAGCTAACCCTTGATGCATGTCTGCAAAATGTAAGACCCGAATCCGGCACATACAAAAGCCTTCAAAGGGTCACCGATACCTCTAAAGATGATAAAACAAGATGGAACGCACCCCCTCCCCTCCCGGAAACTCCATCCCTTGTTAATCGGAAGACACAAAAATGGGAAGCGGCATGGAGACAAAAGGCCGTGTAAAAAGAGAAAATTACCTAAGCTTTTGAACTCCGCTCGCCTACGAATTGATCGCTCTTGTTTTTAAAAAGGATATTAAACGTAGTCAGGCTCCCATAGATACGGGTAATGTACTGTTGCAAATCTACCTTTTCCTGGTCGTCCAGGCGGTCACTGGAATTAATTTTTTGTTCCATCACCCGCAGCCGGTCACGAACCATGACGATTTTATGAAAGAAGGCACTTATTCCGATTTCTTTTGGGGTAAGGTTGGGATCCCCCGGTTGCAGGACCATACTCCCACCCTTCCATTTATCGGAAAGGGGCACGAGGGTTGTGACATCGCTCCATTTCCTTAAAATGTCCGTCAGAATGGTTTCCACCTCGGAAAAACTAATCGAATCCACCTCGTCCCGTATGGCTTCAATCACATCAAAATCAGAACCTATATCAATGGTTTCGATACCTGAATCCAGGAAAGAAACCCAATAATGATCGGAGCTTACATTGATTACTACACCCTTACCGTAATCCGGATGAGAAATACGAGATCCAATACCCAGTAGTTTCATAAGTCAGCGTTTTGGGACCTAAATTAAGCCGTGGATTTATAATAGCCAACAAAAACAAGGGCTGCTTCATATTTACATGCCAAAATCGTAATTTTGCAACTTGCAAAAACGATGAAGTTTCCCAACGATCAAATTATCGCAGTCCAGGGTGCCAGGGTCCATAACCTGAAGGATATTGATGTTGAAATCCCCAGGGAAAAGCTCGTAGTGATCACAGGGCTCTCCGGCAGCGGAAAGTCCTCTCTTGCTTTTGATACGATATACGCAGAAGGCCAAAGGCGCTATATCGAGACTTTTTCGGCTTATGTCAGGCAGTTTTTGGGCAGCCTTGAACGTCCGGACGTGGATAAAATTGACGGACTCTCTCCCGTTATTGCGATCGAACAAAAAACTACTTCCCGCTCTCCCCGTTCCACGGTTGGGACTATTACCGAGGTATACGATTTCCTGCGTCTCTTATTTGCAAGGGCCTCTGATGCTTACAGTTTCAATACGGGCAAAAAAATGGTCAGCTATACCGATGAGCAGATTCGCGATCTCATTGTTGCGGACTACGAGGGAAAGCGCATAAGTATCCTCGCTCCGGTTATCCGGTCCCGCAAAGGACACTACCGGGAACTCTTCGAACAAATAGCAAAACAAGGGTATGTTAAAGTCCGGGTAGACGGAACCATTACCGACCTTGAAAAAGGAATGAAGGTGGACCGGTATAAGACCCATGATATTGAAATCGTCATAGATCGTTTACAGGTCTCAGATACTCCGGAAATCCTTAAGCGTTTGGACGAAAGTATCCGAACCGCGATGTATGCAGGGGACGACGTATTGATGATCCTTGAAGAACAAACCGAAACCCCCCGATATTTCTCAAGGGATCTGATGTGTCCGGAAACCGGAATCTCCTATCCGGTTCCGGAGCCCAACACTTTTTCCTTTAATTCCCCCAGGGGGATGTGTGAAAGCTGCAATGGGCTCGGCCACATCTATGAAGTGAACCCCGGTAAGATTATACCCGACCCCTCGATATCGATTAAAGCCGGAGGAATTGCCCCTCTCGGGGAATACAAAAAATCATGGGCGTTTAAGCAGCTGGAAACAATTGGTTTGAAATATGGTTTTGTCCTGGAGGATCCCATTGACCGTATTCCCCCTGAAGCCCTGGATGTTATTTTGAATGGCGGTAAGGAGGCCTTTGAGGTAGACTCAAAGACCTTAGGCGTACGCAGGTCCTACCGTATAGATTACGAGGGCATTGCCTCCTTCCTGAAAGGCCAGTTTGCCGAGAGCAATTCCGTTCATATTAAGCGATGGGCAAAGGGGTATATGGATAAAATCACCTGCCCCTCTTGTAGTGGGAGCCGGTTGCGCAAAGAGGCCTTATATTTCAAAATAGACGATAGGAACATTGCTGACCTAGCGGGTATGGACATCGGGGAGTTGGTTGAATTCTTCGAAGACCTTTCCGGGAAACTCGAGGGGGATCAAAAGAAAATCGCGGCGGAAGTTGTCAAAGAAATAAGAACCCGACTGAAGTTCCTTCTGGACGTCGGTTTGGAGTACCTTTCGTTGAATCGCGGGTCAAAAAGCCTTTCCGGAGGGGAAGCCCAGCGCATCAGACTAGCAACCCAAATCGGTTCTCAACTCGTAGGTGTACTCTATATTTTGGATGAACCCAGTATAGGCCTCCACCAAAGGGATAATACACGATTGATAAACTCCCTGAAGGCCCTCAGGGATGCCGGGAATTCAGTAATTGTCGTGGAGCATGACCGGGACATGATTGAAGCTTCAGATTACGTCATTGATATTGGACCCCGGGCCGGGAAACACGGGGGGCAGATTATTTCTGAAGGACCCCCACAACACCTGTATGACCACCATACGCTGACCGCGGATTACCTCAGTGGTCGTAAAACGATTGCGATACCACCGAAGCGAAGAAAAGGAAATGGAAGTTACATTGTATTAGAGGGTTGTACCGGGAACAACCTCAAGGATATTACGGCCCGTTTTCCATTGGGCCGGATGATCGGCGTAACCGGAGTCTCGGGCAGTGGCAAATCCACTTTGGTCAATGAAACCCTTTATCCCATTATGAATGCATATTATTTTAATGGGGTCAAAAAACCAATGCCGTATAAAGCGATTCACGGCCTTGAGCATATCGATAAGGTAATCGATATCAACCAGGCACCTATTGGCAGGACACCCAGGTCCAACCCGGCTACGTATACGGGCGTCTTTAGCGAAATTCGCTCACTATTTACAAAAACCACGGAGGCCTCCATTCGCGGTTACAAGCCCGGCAGGTTTAGTTTCAACGTAAAAGGAGGCCGGTGTGAAACCTGCCAGGGTGGTGGACTCCGGGTCATTGAAATGAATTTTCTCCCCGATGTATACGTGGAATGTGAAACGTGCAACGGCAAGCGGTTTAACCGGGAAACTCTCGAGATTCGGTACAAAGGAAAATCCATTGCGGACGTTCTGGAGATGACGGTGGATGAGGCCGTTGAATTTTTTGAACACATCCCCAAGATTTATCGCAAACTCAAAACGATACAGGATGTCGGGTTGGGCTATATTTCCCTGGGTCAGCAGAGCACCACACTTTCGGGCGGAGAAGCCCAAAGGGTTAAACTGGCCACGGAACTCTCCAAAAGGGACACCGGTAAAACCTTTTATATCCTCGATGAACCCACCACGGGTTTACATTTTGAGGATATTCGTGTTTTAATGGAGGTGTTGCACAAACTCGTGGATAAAGGAAATACTGTGCTGATAATAGAGCACAACATGGATGTCATCAAAATTATGGATTACATCATCGATATAGGATATGAAGGCGGACGCGGGGGCGGCCGGATTGTATGTGAAGGCACCCCTGAAGAAGTGGCTCAGGATACCCGGAGTTATACTGCCAGATTTTTAAAAAGGGAGCTTTATCCCTCTGAAGTAACTGCGAATTGAAGGCGCGGTATACCATGCTGTATTTCATGACGTTAAATAGGATACTATGAAGAAAGAACAACACCACAAAGGCTGGAATGAAATAAAGATCAACGATTCATGGGCGATCTTTAAAATAATGGGGGAATTCGTCAATGGGTATGAAAAGATGAGTGCTATAGGACCCTGCGTCAGTATTTTTGGATCTGCACGGACCAAACCCGACAATCCCTACTACAAATTGACAGTTTCAATCTGCCAGCAACTCTCACAGTCCGGATATGGTATCATTACAGGAGGCGGACCCGGGATCATGGAGGCCGGAAACAGGGGTGCCAGCATTGCAGGGGGTACATCCGTGGGTTTGAATATTGACCTTCCGTTTGAGCAAAATGACAATCCCTACATCGACCGTGACAAAAGCCTGGATTTCGACTATTTCTTCGTCAGGAAAGTCATGTTTGTCAAGTATGCCCAGGGTTTTGTAGTCATGCCCGGTGGCTTTGGAACCCTGGACGAACTTTTTGAGGCTCTCACCCTGATCCAGACTGAAAAAATCGCACAATTTCCCATTATCCTTGTGGGGACCGAATTCTGGTCGGGAATCCTCGACTGGATTAAGGACACCATGCTCAAGGCTGGAAATATTTCCCCTGAAGACCTCGATTTAATCCGATTGGTCGATACAGCTGAAGAAGTAGTTTCCTTAATTGACTCTTTCTACAAAGGACGCATGCTTGCTCCGAACTTCTAGTAGATGAAATTCGACCTGGCATATTCCCCGGTGCTTCGGTTTATTGGGATACTCTTTGTGTTTCTCAATGCGCCCCTGCTTATGTATGGGCAGCATCAGAATAGAATTACCGCAACCCTTGACCAGGAAACGAAAATCATTGAAATCCAGCAGGAATTCACTTATGTCAACGATTCTGACGATACTCTGGAAGAACTGTTTTTTAACGACTGGGCCAACTCCTATTCAGATAAAACTACAGCCCTCGCTAAAAGGTTTTCTGATGAATTCCGGAAATCCCTTCATTTGGCCAAAGACTCGGAAAGAGGTTCTACCGATATACTCGCCATATCCGATCAGGACTATAGAAACGTCTCCTGGGAGCACCTGCAGGGGAAAGATATTGTTCGCTTTACCCTGAATACGCCCCTCGGCCCGGGTGGGGAAGCCAAGTTCTTCCTTACCTACACCGTTAAACTCCCTCCAAATAAATTTACACCCTACGGATATGGTGCAGATGGCAGTTATTACCTTAAAGACTGGTACCTCACCCCTGCTGTCTACGACTCGGTTTGGAACCTTTATTCCAATAAAAACCTGGAGGACTTATATACGGGTATCACAGATACCGATATAAATTTCATTTTTCCCGACTCCCTTTATCTGGGAACTAATTTCGTGGACCTGAGCCTGACGAGTTTTCCCGGGAACCAATATGCCAACCTAAAGGGTGTTGGACGAAAGAGCTGTGACGTCATACTGAACGCTGCAAAGCCCTTTAAAAAGCATGTAACCTCCACTCTTTTTGTGGTCACAGATATACAGTCGCAGAAGTATAGTGAGATTCTGCAGGGGATTTCCATAGAGCGCATTTCCCGCTTTATCAACGACAATCTGGGCGACTTCCCGTATACACAACTTCTTGTTAGTGAAATTGATTTTAACAAGAATCCCCTTTATGGGCTCAACCAGCTCCCCTCCTTTATCCGTCCCTATGACGAACAATTCCAGTTCGAGCTGAAATTCCTGAAAACGGCATTAAACAGTTATTTAAGGGAATCGATATTTCTAAACCCGAGAAAAGACAAGTGGATAACCGATGCGATTATCAATTATCTGATGATCATGTATGTCGATGCGTTCTATCCGGATCAAAAACTATTGGGGAAGCTGTCAAAGAGTTGGATTCTCCGGGGTACGTACCTCGCACAAATGGATTTTAACGACCAGTATTCCTTCCTCTATATGTGGATGGCCCGAAGAAATCTGGATCAGGCTCTCAATACCCCGAATGATTCGCTCATAAAATTCAATCAGAAAATAGCCAATACCTACAAGGCTGGCCTGGGATTGTCTTACGTAGATGCCTATTCTGGCGGTGGGGTGGTTGACCCGGCTATTAAGGCCTTCTTTGAGAATTACAAATTAAAGGAGGTAACTCCCGGGGATTTTGAAAACACCTTAAAAACCTTTTCCCCAAAAGATATTGACTGGTTCTTCAGGACTTATGTCACTACCAGCGATCAGATCGATTATAAAATTAAAAAAGCTGACAAGGGCAATGATTCTATACAGGTAACAATTGAGAATAAGACGAATACTGAAGTGCCTATTTCACTATTTGGCCTGCGAAATGACACGGTGGTCTCAGATTACTGGCTTAAAGGTTTTAAGGAATCTCAGACCTTCCAGATACCCGATATGGGGGAAAAACGCCTTGTATTGAATTACGACCAGAATATTCCGGAATTCAGCCAAAAGGACAACTGGAAATCCCTGGGTGGGTTTTTATCTTCGAACAGGAAATTGAAATTCCAGTTCTTCAGAGATGCCGAAAACCCCTATTACAATCAGGTTTTCTATATGCCGGTATTGGACTTCAATATTTATGATGGGTTAACCCCAGGACTCCGCCTGACCAATAAAACCTTGATACAACGGCCTTTTCAATTTAATTTTGTCCCTCAATACGCCATAAGGGAGGATGCCCTTGTTGGGAGCGGTTCCTTAATCTATCGCCACTATCACGGGAAAAGTGGGTTTTATGTGACAAATTACTCCCTGAGAGGCTCATCTTTTCACTTTCAAACCAATTCCAGGTATTCTACCATTACCCCTGCAGTGAGTTTCGGATGGCGTCCGGAAGATTTAACCTCAAATATCCGCAGCAGCCTCTTGATGCGCTATGTGAATGTCTTCAGGACTATCGACCCGAGCCTGGACCTGGAAACAGATCCGGATTACAGTGTATTGAATTTCAGGTACAAGTACCTCAACAACAATATTGTCAATTTTTTCTCCTGGTTTGCCGATGCCCAGCATTCTGCGGATTTTACAAAGGTTGCCGTCAACGTGGATTACAGAAGGCTGATGATCAACAACCGGCAGTTAAACCTCCGATTTTTTGCCGGGGCCTTCCTTCGGAATGATACAGATTCAGATTTCTTCAGCTTTGCACTCGACCGGCCTACGGATTACCTTTTTGATTTTAATTACCTGGGCCGTTCAGAGGATTCGGGAATTGCGAGTCAACAGATTATCATCGCTGAAGGAGGGTTTAAGTCACAACTTGAAAACCCCTTTGCCAATGAATGGCTCGTCACGGGGAACGCGAGTTTTGGTCTTTGGAAATGGATCGAGGCCTATGGGGATATCGGTTTTTTAAAAAACGAAGGGGTACCCGCCCGATTCGTCTACGATTCGGGGATTCGCCTGAATCTCGTGACCGATTATTTTGAGCTCTACTTCCCCTTGTATTCCAATAGGGGTTGGGAAATAGCGGGGCCGAATTACGACCAAAGAATCCGTTTTGTAATCACTTTAAGCCCAAGGACCTTAACAGGACTCTTTACCCGGAAGTGGTTTTAATTTTAATGTATTCTCATTTTTTTCTTCTTTTTTAGCCTGTATTGACAATTTATTTCACCAATTCAGGTTTTTATTGTGAAATCACTAATGTCGCGCTATGTCTGTATTGCATGAATCGACTTCCTTTAGTACCTTTGATGTAAACCCCTCCGGCGAATGAAAGTTCAATTAGACCCTGAGAAAGATCTCTCCTTCAATGACTTTAAATCACAAATACTTGAGGACTATCGCGTTGCCGTTCTCAGCCGGGAGTGCAGTATACTTGGCCGCCGTGAGGTTCTAACGGGAAAGGCTAAATTCGGAATCTTCGGAGACGGTAAGGAGCTCCCCCAACTGGCCATGGCCCGGGCTTTTAAAAACGGGGATTTCAGAAGCGGATACTACCGCGACCAGACTTTTATGATGGCTCTGGGACTTCTCAACCCGAAAGCCTTTTTTCATGGTTTATACGCCACTCCGGACCTGGAAAAAGAACCTATGAGTGCCGGCAGGCAGATGGGAGGACATTTTGGAACCCACAGTCTTCATCCGGACGGGAGCTGGAAAAACCTTTTGGATCAGGCCAATAGCAGTCCCGATATATCCCCAACCGCCGGGCAAATGCCCAGATTGCTGGGGTTGGCCCAGGCATCCAAGATTTATCGCCATGTACCTGAGATCCGGTCAGATCTTTTCTCAGAAAATGGAAATGAAGTAGCATGGGGCACCATTGGGAATGCCTCGACGAGTGAAGGGCATTTCTTTGAAACCCTGAATGCTGCCGGCGTATTACAGGTCCCTATGGTTTTAAGTGTTTGGGACGATGCCTACGGGATATCGGTTCCGGCCAAATACCAGACCACTAAAGAAAATATCTCGGAAATTCTCAAAGGATTCCAGAGAACGGAAACGGAAGAGGGATATGAAATTTTCAAAGTAAACGGATGGGACTACACCGCCCTGATT